>JANXTP010000117.1 GCA_025352345.1 Burkholderiales bacterium
TGCTGCCCGGCGCAGCGCTGGCCTTCGTGATGTTCGGCTTCTCGCTGTGGGCGATGAGCATCGGCGGTTTTGTGGCCGCCGTCGCGGTGGCCGGCCTCGCGGGCCTGGTCGCGCGGCTGACGCCGCAGCGCGAGGACGCCAGCTTCGCGGCTTTCTACCTGATCGCGCTGGCCGCGGGCGTGATGATCATCTCAATGCGCGGCAACAGCGTCGACCTGATGCGGGTGCTGTTCGGTACCGTGCTGGCGGTGGACGACGCCTCGCTGCTGCTGATCGCCGGCATCGCGACAGCCAGCCTGCTGGTGCTGGCGCTGGTCTACCGGCCGCTGGTGGTCGAGTGCTTCGACCCCGGCTTTCTGCGCCACCTGGGCCATGCCGGTGCGTGGGTGCACGGCCTGTTCCTGACGCTGCTGGTGCTGAACCTGGTGGGCGGCTTCCAGGCGCTGGGCACGCTGATGGCGGTCGGCCTGATGATGCTGCCGGCCACCGCCGCGCGCTTCTGGGCTGCCGAGGTGTGGAGCCTGGCTGCGGTGGCCGCGCTGTTCGCGGTGCTCAGCGGCTGGGGTGGGCTGCTGCTGTCGTACCACGCGAACCTGCCGTCGGGCCCGGCCATCGTGCTGCTGGCTGGCAGCTTCTACATGCTGTCGCTGCTGCTCGGTCGGCGCGACACCCTGCTTGCGCGGCAGTTGTCGCAGCGGGCGCATCGAAAGGCATGACGATGACTTTCGATTCGACGCGGCGAGCGTTCCAGTGCCGGCTTTTGTGCGGGCTCGGCAGTGCCGCTGCGGGCACCGTATTCACATCATGGCCACTGGCGAAAGCTGCCGAGACAGCCCCGGGGCTCCAGGTCGTCGCCACCTTCTCGGTGCTGGCCGACATCGCCCGCGAAGTCGGTGGCACGGCGGTCGAGGTGCGCGCGCTGGTCGGCCCGAATGCCGACGCGCATGTGTTCGAACCCACGCCGTCCGATGTGCGGCGCGTGGCAGGGGCCGATGTCGTCATCACCAACGGGCTGCGCTTCGAAGGCTGGATCGACCGCCTGATCTCCGCGTCCGGCTACCGCGGCCCGGTCGTCGTGGCGAGCCGCGGCGTTGCGATGCGGCAGCTGTCCGGCGGCGCCGACCCGCACGCGTGGCAAGACCTTGCCAATGGCATGCGGTATGCGGACAACATCCGCGCGGCGCTGGTGGCCGCGCTGGCCGCCAAGTCGCCCACGCGCGTGGCGGATGTCGAAACCCGGGCTGCCGCCTACCGGCAGCACCTCGCCGCACTCGATCGCGACACCCGCGCCCGCATCGCTGCCCTGCCCGCCGAGCGGCGCCGCGTCATCACCTCGCACGATGCCTTCGGCTATTTCGCAGCCGCCTACGGCATCACCTTCATCGCCCCGCGCGGCTGGACCACCGGCAGCGAACCCTCGGCCGAAGCGGTGGCCCGCATCGTCCGCCAGGCCCGCGACGCCAGGGCCAGCGCGCTGCTGGTCGAGAACATCAGCGACCCGCGGCTGATCGAACGCATCGCCCGCGAAGCCGGATTGAAAGTCGGCGGAGAACTGTACTCCGACGCACTGTCGCCGCCTGGCACCGAGGCCGACACCTACCTGAAGATGTTCGAGCACAACGTGCGGACGTTGGTCGAGGCAATGTCGGTGGGGACGTCCGGTCCGGCATCGGTGCACGGTGGGAAGCCATGAACATTCAGGGCGCTATCGCGTTCACCTTCACCGAACGCACGCCCGAGCGCGTGGTCGCCCAGATGTCAATCACGGCTGGCATCAAAAACCCGTTCGGCGTGGCCCACGCAGGCGCAATCCTGTGGTTTGCCGATGTGGCCGCATCAGTGCTGTTGATGGGGCCGGGCAAGGCGACCGAAGGCATGTCGGGCTTTCCGTTGGCGATCTCGCTGAATGCGAACCTGCTCGGCAATCAGAACGAAGGAACGTTCAAAGCAGTGTCTTCGTTCGTCAAGCGCGGCCGCACAGTGAGCGTGGTGCACGCCGTAATCACCGGGGTGATGTTCTCGACACAGGGCCTTCTAACGGCGTCACACCGACAACGTCGATTCACTCGTCACCGCTGCAACAGCGGCTCAACGCGCAGGGCGGGTCGGGGCCTGGTATGGGTTGCGTACAGTGCGCCGTCTGTGCCGCAGGAACACAGACTTGGTGCTTGACGTGCTGCTGCCAGCGCTACCGGCGGCGACCAGGTACATCAACGCCTCAGATCGCATCAAATCGTGGACCACACCAAGATGGCTGCGACCGCTCTCAAAGTTGCCGAGACCCCAAGACAAGTTACAAAGTTTTGCAGTAATCCGGCAGCCCCCCCCCCCCTCAACTGCGGGGGTGGTTTATGCGGTGGCCAAGGGCACACTAAGAACCTATCCGTAAATAATGTTGATCGTCAGCGACACCTTGCGGAACGCGATGATCGCTGCCGCGATGTGGTTGAGCGCGAGGAAGCTGCGCTCGAGCTTCTCGTATCGAACCAGCAGCTTGCGGAAGCGGTTGAACCAA
>JANXTP010000251.1 GCA_025352345.1 Burkholderiales bacterium
CGCCTGCACGACCATCTGCACAATGCTGGCCAGCACCGTCTGCGAGCCAACTTTTTCAGAGCGCATTACCAACGCGCCATTGCTGTTGAGGGTAGCGCCAATCAGCTTGTCGCCGACGCGTTTGCTCACCGGCATCGGCTCGCCGGTCAGCATCGATTCGTCGACCGCACTGCTGCCATCGAGCACCACGCCATCGACCGGCACCTTCTCGCCCGGGCGCACCCGCAGCATGTCACCCACCTGCACCTGCGCCAGCGGGATGTCGGCCTCGGTGCCGTCGATCTCGACGCGGCGGGCGGTCTTGGGCGCCAGCCCCAGCAGCGACTTGATCGCCGCCGAGGTCTGCGAGCGCGCCTTCAGTTCCAGCAGCTGCCCCAGCAGCGTCAGCGAAATGATCACCGCCGCCGCTTCGAAATACACAGGCACACGGCCCACCGAGGCGAAAGAAGCCGGGATCACGCCCGGCGCGACGGTCGCGACGACGCTGTAGGCGAATGCGGCAGAGGTGCCGGTGGCGATCAGCGTCCACATGTTCGGGCTGCGGTGGATGACGGATTGCACACCGCGCACGAAGAACGGCGCACCGGCCCACAGCACCACCGGCAGCGTCAGCAGCAATTGAAGCCAGCTGTGCGTGGTGGGTGGCAAGCCGCTCACGGCATGCCCACCCATCGCCAGCATGAAAACTGCCAGCGTCAGTGGCAGCGTCCAGAGGAAGCGGCGCCTGAAGTCGGTCAGCTCCGGGTTCTCACCTTCGTCCAGCTTCGGCATCTCGGGTTCGAGCGCCATGCCGCACTCCGGGCAGGCCGCCGGATGGTTCTCCCGCACATCGGGGTGCATCGGGCAGGTGTAGGTGGCGCCTTCGATTGGTGGCTCCGCGACCGGCGCATCGGCAGGCTGCAGGAAACGCCCCGGGTCGGCGGCGAATTTGGTTTTGCAGCCGGCACAGCAGAAGTAGAACGACCGGCCTTCGTGCTCGAAGGCATGGGGCGACGCCGGCGTCACCGCCATTCCGCACACCGGGTCTTTCAGCGGCTCGGCCGTGACGTCAGGCGTCGGCCGCCCGGGTGCAGATGGGTTCACGGTGCGGCCTGGCCCACCATCACCTGCCCCTTCATGCCCGCGTCGTAGTGCCCCGGCTGCAGGCATGCGAAATCGACGGTGCCGGTCTGAGTGAAGCGCCAGATCAGCTCACCCGTGTGGCCGGGCGCAACGCTGGCCTGGTTGGGATCGCTGTGCGCCATGTCGGGAAACTTGATCATCAGTGCCGCATGCTTTTGTAACGCGCTGATGGTCCCCAGGACCATCTCATGCTTGAGCTGGCCCGGGTTCCTCAGCACGAAGCGGATCGTCTCGTTGCGCTGCACCGAGACGCTGGAGGGCGTGAAGCGCATCGCGTCGCTCATCGTGATCTCGACCGTGCGGCTGACCCGCTTCGCGTCGCCGGGCTGGCCGATAGCCGAATTGTGCTTATCCGGACCGTGGGCATGCGCGACGTGGCAGTACGCGATCAGGCCGGTCGCAAGCCATCGATGGAGCTGCATCACGAAATCCTTTCCGGCATCGGGCCTGTCCGAAGCGCGCGGCACCTGAGCAGCGTGCGGAGGCGTCGACGAACGCCCCCGCCGTCAACGCCGGAGGCACGCGCCTCGGGAACAAAGGTCAGCGACGTGCCGACAACGCCGCGTCGTCGAGCCCGGTGTCGGGAGACTCGTTGGTCTGGTTGCCGGCGGCCTCGTCGATCAGCTCTTCCGTGACGAAGTGGCCGTAGCGCTGCGCGGCCACCGCCTTCAGCGTGTGCGCCACCGCATTGACCTTGTCGACATGGGCCTGTTCCGGCGCGTGCACGACCAGGAAACTGCAGCCGTCCTGGGCCAGTTCGCGGTGCGCCTTGATCAGGTTCAGGTCCTGGCCGAGGGCCGCCAGCGGGCTGGCTTTCCCCACCTCGGCATCGACCTGGGCGATCATCTCTGCCGGCGTGTAGCGCACCATCTCCGACGCCGCAAAGCCTTGCTCGTGCAGCGCTGCCTCGGCCGCTTGCAGATCGCCTGCCGTGCGGAAGGTGATGACCACGTGGCCGACGGGCTTGAAAACGCCGAACGATTCGGGGATGTGCTTCTTGTCCATGTTTTTCTCCTTGGCACGACGGCCGAAAAAGCTGACTCTTATAAAGTCCAAGTTATTCTTTTCGCTGTCCGCTCGGTGTCCAGTCGGACAAGCCCGTGCTCACGTGTCAGCCAATGCCGGCCCGGCTGCCTCACGCCCGCTGCCGCGCCTGCGGTCCAATGGCGGGACAAAACGACCGTTACGCTCACATCCATGAACCTCGTCTGTCCCGCCTGCAGCACCACCAACCGCGTTCCCGATGAGCGCCTGTTGGATCAGCCGTTGTGCGGCCGCTGCAAGGGCGCGCTGATGGCTGCGCAACCCGTCGAGCTCGACGATTCACGGCTGCCGGCCTACATCGCGGGCACCGACCTGCCGGTATTGATCGACTTCTGGGCCGACTGGTGCGGGCCCTGCAAAATGATGGCGCCACACTTCGCCAGCGCAGCGACGCAATTGCCCCAGGTGCGTTTCGTCAAGGTCGACACCGAGGCCAGCCCGACGGCCAGCACCACCCATCACATCCTCAGCATCCCGACGCTGATCCTGTTTCGCCATGGCCGGGAACTGGCGCGCCAGGCCGGGGCAACGCCCTCGGGTGAGCTGGTGCGTTGGGTGCAGTCACAACTCGCCCGCACCGCCTGATGGACCACTACACCCCTTGAGCCTCACTGGCCGGCGGCCTGGTGATCGGCCTGGGCACCGGGCGCATCGCCGGCATCGTTGCCAGCCCGCTGCGGACGTTGGCGTTCAAAGGCAAGTGGGCGCCAGAGCGAGTGCCGCCGTTGGTAAGCCTGACGGTAACGTCATGGCAAAAGCCTCAAAAAGATAGCGACCGCCAACCTACGCCAGCCTCGGGAGTTCAGAACTTGATGCAATGAGTTCGGAAGTGAGTGAGAACCGACAACGAGTTGCTCAACGTGATGGAAACCAGATTTGACGATCTGGCGCCTGCCAATCTCGCTTAGCACTCGGCAACTAAGAGTGCTAATATTTCGGAACCAACCTTGGCTAGAGGCAGTCCATGAACACCATGAACACATCACATTCCTCTGTTTCGGCGCTGGCGCTGCGCGATCCGTGGGCAATGATTCCGTCGCTTGGCAGCCTGGACGCCTACATTGCCGCGGCCAACCGCGTGCCGATGCTCAGCCTCGAAGAAGAGCAGTCGCTGGCGCGCAAGCTGCGCGACCAAGGTGATCTGCAGGCTGCCGGGGCTCTGGTGCTGTCGCACATGCGGCTGGTGGTGTCGATCGCCCGCCAGTATCTGGGTTATGGCCTGCCGCACGGCGACCTGATCCAGGAAGGCAATGTCGGCCTGATGAAGGCCGTCAAGCGCTTCGACCCCGATCAGGGCGTGCGGCTCGTCAGCTACGCGATGCACTGGATCAAGGCCGAGATCCATGAGTACATTCTGAAGAACTGGCGCATGGTGAAGGTCGCGACCACCAAGGCGCAGCGCAAGCTGTTCTTCAACCTGCGTTCGATGAAGCAGAGTCTGAAGGAAGACGCCGTCGAAGGTGAAACTCACCGCAGCACGCTGACGCAGGGCGAGGTCGACACGATGGCGCGCACCCTGAACGTCAAGCGCGAGGACGTGCTTGAAATGGAAACCCGCCTGTCTGGCGGCGATGTGCCACTGGAGCCGCTGACCGACGACGGCGAGGAAAACTACGCCCCGATCGCCTACCTGGCCGACGAGACCCACGAGCCGAGTCAGGTGCTGGAAGCGCAGCGCCGCGACTGGCTGTCTGGCGACGGCATCTCGCTGGCGCTGGACACGCTGGACGCGCGCAGCCGCCGCATCGTCGAAGAACGCTGGTTGAAGGTCAACGACGACAACTCCGGCGGCATGACGCTGCACGATCTGGCCGGCGAGTATGGCGTCAGCGCCGAGCGCATCCGCCAGATCGAGGTCGCTGCGATGAAGAAGATGCGCAAGGCGCTGGGCGCCTCGCACTGAGCGGCGTCCTGCACCCATGAAAACGGCCCCTGTCGGGGCCGTTTCTCATCGGGAGTGGCAATCTCAGCTGGCGCGGTCAGCCCGCGGCCAGCAGCGTTTTCAAATCGGCCGCCAGGGCCTCTGCACCGCCACCGTAGCGCACGAACAGCCGCACCTTGCCCTGCGCATCGAAGACATACGAGCCCGCGGTGTGGTCGACGCTGTAGCTGCCTTCGGTCTTGCCCGGCACCTTGGCGTAGAACACCTTGAATTCCTTGGCGGTGGCGGCGATCTCTTCCGGGGTGCCGCGCAAGGCGACGAAGCTCGGGTCGAATCCGCCCATATAGGTTTTCAGCACCGCGGCGGTGTCGCGCTCAGGGTCAACGGTGACGAAAACGCCCTGCACCCGGTCACCGTCCTTGCCCAGCGAGGCCTTGACCTGCGCCAGCTCGGCCATCGTCGTCGGGCACACATCGGGGCACTGGGTGAAGCCGAAGAAGACGACGGTGACCTTGCCCTTGAACTCAGCCAGCGTGCGCGGCTGGCCGTTCTGGTCGGTCAGCGACAAGGTGCGGGCATAGTCGGCGCCGGTGATGTCGATGCCCTGGAACGAGGTCGCAGCACCGCCACCCGAGGACGGCGCATCGCAACCCGCCAGCGACATCAGCGACACGGCCAGCGCCACACCACCGAGCTGCAGAAAGCCGCGGCGTGACGCGCTCGAAAGGTGGCTCTTTGGTGCTGGGCTCACAGCAGCGGCCCCAGGTAGTGATCGATCAGCAGCGCTGCGAACAGCAGCATCAGGTGCCAGATCGAGAAACGGAAGGTCTTGCGTGCGAGCGCGTCGGAATAATTGCGCCACAACTTCCAGGCGTAGCCGATGAAAACGCCGCCCAGCGCGATCGCCGACACCAGGTAAATGACGCCGCTCATGCCCGAGATGAACGGCAGCAAGGTCGCGGCAAACAGCACCAGCGTGTACAGGAACACATGCAGCTGGGTGAACGCGGCGCCATGGGTCACCGGCAGCATCGGCAGGCCGGCCTTGCGGTAGTCCTCGGCGCGGTACAGCGCCAGGGCCCAGAAGTGCGGCGGCGTCCACAGAAAAATGATCAGGCACAGGATCAGCGCCTCGGGGCCCACCTCGCCGCGGATCGCTGCCCAGCCCAGCACCGGCGGCATGGCACCCGAGGCCCCGCCGATCACGATGTTCTGCGGCGTCGCTGGCTTCAGCAGCACGGTGTAGATGACGGCGTAGCCGACGAAGGTGGCAAAGGTCAGCCACATCGTCAGCGGGTTGACCCAGAAGTACAGCATCGCGCTGCCCAGTCCGCACAGCACGGCGGAGAAGGTCAGCGTCTGCGCATTGGTGAGGGTCCCCTTGGCGGTCGGCCGCCAGGAGGTGCGTGCCATCTTCGCGTCGATGTGCTGCTCGACGATGCAGTTGAACGCTGCCGCCGCGCCTGCCACCAGCCAGATGCCGACGGTGGCGGACAGCGCGAGCTTCAGATCGGGCACGCTGGGCACCGCCAGCAGCATGCCGATCACCGCACAGAACACGATCAGCTGCACCACGCGCGGCTTGGTCAGCGTGTAGAACTGCCTGACGCGTGAGGGGTGCCGCACGATCGGCAGCGGGGTGGTGAGGGTTTCAGACATGTTCAGGCCAGCCTGTGATTCTACGAAGCCGCGCGGATGCCGCTGCGGCCCGACGACACGGCGGTGTGGACGGCCACGCGTTCAGGCCGTGCGCGCGTCAGCAGCATCGCCAGCACCACCAGCAGCACCGCCGCGCCACCGGTGTGTGCCACCGCCGACAACAAGGGCCAATCGAGCAGCACATTGCCGAGGCCGCTGGCCACCTGCCACGCGACGGCACCGGCCAGCGCTGCGGCCCAGCGGCGCAACGCGGCATCACCGGTGGCCAGCAGGCGCCAGACGAGCGTGCCCATGGCCACCAGCAGCACCGCAGCACCAAGTCGATGGACCATGTGGATCGCAGTCAGCGCGGCGAACGGCAGGTAGCCGCCATCCTTGCCGGCACCGAGCTCGCGCAGTACGACGAAGCCGTGGTTGAAATCCATGGCCGGCCACCAGCTGCCCTGACAGGTCGGAAACTCATTGCAGGCGAGCACCGCGTAGTTGGTGCTGACCCAGCCGCCGAGTGCGATCTGCACGATGGCCACTGCCAGCACCGCGACGA
The DNA here is from genome assembly GCA_025352345.1 of Burkholderiales bacterium. Lineage (GTDB taxonomy): Bacteria > Pseudomonadota > Gammaproteobacteria > Burkholderiales > Burkholderiaceae_C > PBB1. Next base: position 6,252 of record JANXTP010000251.1, read on the forward strand.
CACCGCGGTGCAGCGCCGGTGACAGGACCAGTTTCGGCCGCACCGACAGCTGGCTCTGGATCGCCAGCAGCGCGAGCAGGCCCAGGCCGCCGATCAGGTGCAGCGTGACGATGGCGGGGTAGAGCTTCATCGTCACCGTCAGCGCACCGAAAGCGCCCTGCCCGCACACCCAGAGCCAGGTGGCGGTCGGCCACCAGGGAGACACCGCCATCGCCGCCGCCGTACGCCGCTGGCGCGCCTCGACCCACGCGGTGACCGCCAGCACGGTGATCAGCCCACCGACACCGGTGGCGAGATAGCGGTGCAGCATCTCGATCCAGGCTTTGCCGTGCGTCACCGGGCCGGTCGGCATCGCCGTTTGCGCGGCACCGATGGCCTCGTGAGCGCCCAGCGGGCTCGCGCTGCCATAGCAGCCGGGCCAGTCGGGACAGCCCAGCCCCGCGTCGCTGAGCCGGGTGTAGGCGCCGAACAGCACCAGATCGAAGGTCAGGAACAGCGTCACCAGCGTCAGCGCGCGGCGACGCACCGCAGGGTCGCTGCGCCGATGGCGCCAGAGCACCCAGATGACCGGCGCCATGGCCACGACAGCGCCGATCAGCACCACGGTTGGTAGTGGCCCCAGGTCGTAGGCGGGAACGTTCATGGTGTAGGGATCAGTCGAGCGGACCGGCGCACTGTCATCGGCCGGGCTGGTCCCACGATGCCGAGGCCCGCAGCAGCCGCTCGAGATCACGCTTGAGCTTGGCCGGGTCGGGATCGACCGGCGTGCGCATCATCCACTGGCCCATCGGGTCGACGAGGTACAGGTGTTCATCGAGCTGGTGGCCAGCGGCCGGGCTCAACCACTGCGCCAAGGCGTCAGCAGGCACCCGCAGCACGGTGGCCGGCTGCGACCCGGCGATCGCTTTCAGCAGCGCGGGGGTCGGTGTTGCCTCGTCGGGAATCAGCCAGACCTTATCGACGCGGTCCCTCTCCTTGCCCAGCGCTTCGACCAGTTGCCGCTGCAGCACCAGATGCGACTCGCAACGCGCATCGCAGGCGCCGTCGGCGATGGCCACCACGAGCCATTGGCCATGCAGGCCAGCGGCGGACACCGGTTGGCCCGCCAGATCCCGCAGCGGCATGGCGGCCGGTATTTCACGCGGCGGCATCACGAACTCGCTGTAGTTGGTGCGGCCTTCGGGGCGAATCACGAAGTAGGTCAGGTAGGAAGCAATCACCGGCGCGGCGCACACCCCGAGCACGAGCAGCATTTTCAGCCGGCCGGACGCGGTGCGGCGCTGCGACAGGTCGGGCGTCGGCATCGAGTGCACGGTGAAGCTCAGCGGAGACGCCAGGTCGGCATCAGCGCTGTGAGCGGAGGCGGGGCCGGACGAGTTGGAACCAGACATACAGACCTGTCATCAAGGCGCAAAGCGCAAACCACTGGAAGGCATAGCCGTAATGCCGCTGGACACCGACATCCGGCCGGGGCCATTGCCGCAGCAGGCCGTCCTGCGGCGCACCGTCGGCGTCCTGGACGATGGACAGCGGCTTCAGCGGCAGCGAGAACTCCTGCGCGAAAGCCTCGATATTCAGATTTTGACGGATCACGCCTGACGCAGCGCCTGCAAAGTCGTACAGCCTGCCCGGCGGCGGGGCAATGTGGCCGATGACGGTGACTTCACCGGGCTCGTCGGGCAGGCTGGGAACCTTGGTGCGATCGAGCAGATCGCGCGGCACCCAACCACGCTGCACGAGCACGACGCCAGGCGCCTCACTCAGCCGCAGCGGCGTGACGACGAAGAAGCCCTGGCGAGCGTCCATCTGGCGGTTGTCGAGGAAGACCGTCGCCGCCGAGACCCAATGACCTCGCACGACGGTACGCCGATGGTGCTGCTCGGCCACAGCCCCGGCGGTGTCGGCCAGCATCGCCGCTTCAACGGCGGGCAACTGCGAGCGGGTGTCGAGCGACTGTTGCAGGGCCACTTTCTGCGCCGCCCGATCGAGCTGCCACACACCGAGACGCGCCGTTCCAGCAACAACGAGCGCGGCCGCAATCAACACGATCACCGCACGCCGACGGGATCGATCCGGCTTGATGACTGTCGCCGTCATTGGTGTTCTTACTCCCCCCGCGCGGAAATGGCGTGCGGATAATCAATTGATATGAAGTACATCATCATCATTGCGTTCGTGGGCATCATCGGGGCATTGGTGTTCGCCGGTGTGTCGATGGTTCAAGATGGCCGCGACGGCAAACCCAAAACCGGCTCGATGATGCGAGCCCTCGCCTTTCGGGTCGGCCTGTCGGTGCTGCTGTTCCTGTGCCTGATCGGCAGCTACCTGATGGGCTGGATCCATCCGACGGGCATTCCGCTGCACTGATCCGACAGTCGCGCCACATCAGGCACAACAAAAAAGCCGCTGACTGCGGCTTTTTTGTTGCTGGTGGCAGCCAGGGGGCTCAGAGCCAATACACCACCACGTACAGCCCCAGCCAGACGACGTCGACGAAGTGCCAGTACCAGGCCGCGCCTTCGAAGCCGAAATGGCGCTGCGGCGTGAAGTGGCCTTTCTGCAGACGCAGCGTGATGAACAGCAGCATCAATGCCCCGACGAACACATGGAAGCCGTGGAAGCCGGTCAACATGAAGAAGGTCGAGCCATAGACGCCGCTGGTGAGCTTCAGGTTCAGTTCGGTGTAGGCGTGGTGGTATTCGTAAGCCTGCACACCGATGAAGGTGAACCCGAGCAACAGCGTGATCCACATGAAGCCGATGGTCTTGGCGCGGTGGCCAGCGATCAGCGCGTGGTGGGCAATCGTCAGCGTCACGCCCGAGCTCAGCAGCAGGGCGGTGTTGATCGTGGGCAGTGGCCACGGGCCCATGGTGGTGAATGCATCGATGGTTCCGGCTGGCGATGCGGTGAAACCTGCCTGCGCACTGGGCCAAACGGCCTTGAAGTCGGGCCACAGCACCGCGTTGTCGAGGCTGCCGAGGTTGGGCACCGCATGCATGCGGGTCCACCACAGGGCACCGAAAAATGCGCCGAAGAACATCACCTCGGAAAAGATGAACCAGCTCATGCTCCAGCGGTAGGACACATCGATGCGGTCGCTGTACAGGCCGCCTTCGCTTTCGCCGATTGCCGTGCGAAACCAGCCCTGCAGCACGAAGGCCCAGGTGACGAGACCGGCCAGCGTGACATAGCCACCCCAGCTCACACCGTTGACCCACTGCCCACCGCCAAAGATCATCAAAAACAAGCCCAACGCAGCCAGCACCGGAAACCGCGATGGCGCCGGAATGAAGTAGTAAGGCGCCGCACTGTGTGCGCTTGCCATGGGGGTCGCTGCCGACATGATTTCTCCTGAATCCTGAATCTCTACATTGCCATGGAAACGCCGCCGCGACGAACCGCTTGCGACTTTCCGCCAAATCTCAAGCTGCGATGCCGCTTGCCAACACCCAATTCACCAGGGTTGCCAGCGCGGCGATCAGCACCAACGCGCCAATCACACCGGCAATCACGACGTGCACCGGGTTCAACTGGTTCACGTCTTTTTCCAGGTCTGCCGACTTGCGCACACCGAAGAAGGACCATGCCACCGCACGCATCGTCTGCAAGAACGACAGCTTGCGGCGCGACGCTGCTTTCAGGCTCGAATCTGACGAGTTCATGAACGTCCCGCCGGCGCACCAACGACCACCGCCTGCGGTTCCGCCGGCACCTTGCCACCAACTTCGAAGAAGGTGTACGACAGCGTGATGGTGGTCACGTCTTTCGGCAACTTGGGCTCGATCACGAAGACTACGGGCCATTGCTTGGTCTCGCCGGGCTTCATCGTGTACTCGTTGAAACAGAAGCACTGCAGCTTGTTGAAGTGCGCCATCGCCTGCATCGGCGCATAGCTGGGGATGGCTTGTGCGGCCATCGTCCGGTTCTGCGTGTTGGTGAACTCGTACATCACCGTGGTCAGTTCACCGGGATGCACCTGAACACTGCTGACCGCAGGCTTGAATTTCCAGATGCCGCGCGAATTCGCATCGAATTCGACAGTGATGGTGCGGCTGCGGTCTATCTGGCTGTTGGCTACGGTGGCCGAGCCTTGTCCTGACAAGATCTTGTCGGACAAGGTCAGCACATTGATGCCGAGCGCGGTACAGATCGACTTGTACAAAGGCACCATCGCGTAGCCGAAGCAGAACATCAACACCGTGACGACCAGCAACTTACCGAACATCCGCGCGTTGTCACCCCGCAGCAAGATGGCTGCGGACGCGGAGCGGCGAGGCAGGTCGTCCATGGGTCAAAGACCGAACATGGCGGCCTTGGCCATGAACCCGATGAAAAATACCACCGCAATCGACGCGAGGATCAACCCCAATCGGAGGTTGTTTTTCTTTTGCTCAGGCGTGCTCATCGTGTGATGCCGATCAAGCCAGGATCTTCGTCGCCGCGGCGTTCAGCTTGGGCGGTGTTTCGAAGGTGTGGAATGGCGCCGGTGATGGCACTTCCCATTCGAGGCCCTCGGCGCCTTCCCATGGCTTGGCCGATGCAGGCTCGCCCTGGCCACGCATCATCGGCAGCACCACGAAGAAGAAGAAATACACCTGCATCAGACCGAAGCCGAAGGCACCAATGGAGGCCAGGGCGTTGAAGTCGGCGAACTGCATCGGGTAGTCGGCGTAGCGACGCGGCATGCCGGCCAGACCGAGGAAGTGCATCGGGAAGAAGGTGACGTTGAAGAAGATCAACGAGCCCCAGAAGTGGATCTTGCCGCGGGTCTCGCTGTACATCACGCCGGTCCACTTTGGGCCCCAGTAGTAGACGCCTGCAAACATCGCGTACAGCGAGCCAGCCACCAGCACGTAGTGGAAATGCGCCACCACGTAGTAGGTGTCCTGCATCTGGATGTCGACCGGCGCGACCGACAGGATCAGGCCGGTGAAGCCGCCCATCGTGAACACGAAGATGAAGCCGACGGCAAACAGCATCGGCGTCTCGAAGGTCATCGAACCGCGCCACATCGTCGCGATCCAGTTGAAGATCTTCACGCCCGTGGGCACCGCGATCAACATCGTCGCGTACATAAAGAACAACTGGCCCGTCACCGGCATGCCGGTGGTGAACATGTGATGCGCCCAGACCATGAAGGACAGGATCGCGATCGAAGCCGTCGCGTACACCATCGAGGTGTAGCCGAACAGACGCTTGCGGGCGAACGCCGGGATGATCGCGCTGATGATGCCGAAGGCCGGCAAGATCATGATGTAAACCTCGGGGTGGCCGAAGAACCAGAAGATGTGCTGATACATCACTGGGTCGCCGCCGCCCGCGGGGTTGAAGAAGCTGGTGCCGAAATGGCGGTCGGTCAACGTCATCGTGATGGCACCGGCAAGCACAGGCATCACGGCGATCAACAGGTAGGCGGTGATCAGCCAGGTCCAGCAGAACAGTGGCATCTTCATCAGCGTCATGCCGGGCGCGCGCATGTTCAGGATGGTGACAACGATGTTGATCGAACCCATGATCGAGCTCGCGCCGAGGATGTGCATCGCGAAGATGCCGGCATCCATCGACGGGCCCATCTGCAGCGTCAGCGGCGCATACAGCGTCCAACCGGCTGCAGGGGCACCACCCGGAAAGAAGAACGAGCTGACCAGCGTGATCGCAGCAGGGATCAACAGCCAGAAGCTCAGGTTGTTCATCCGGGCAAACGCCATGTCTGGCGCGCCGATCTGCAGCGGCACCATCCAGTTCGCGAAACCGACGAAGGCCGGCATGATGGCGCCGAACACCATGATCAGCCCGTGCATCGTCGTCAACTGGTTGAACAACTGTGGATTGACGAACTGCAGGCCCGGCTGAAACAGCTCCAGACGGATGATCATCGCCAGGATACCGCCGACGATCAGCATGGCGAACGAGAACAACAGGTACATCGTGCCGATGTCCTTGTGGTTCGTCGCATACAACCAGCGACGCCAACCGTGTGGCGCACCGTGATCATGATCGTGGTCATGGGTGTGACCGTGGTCACCGTGGTCAAGTACTGCACTCATGGGAGGTCCTTCTGAAACGGCTGATCGTGAGTCTGGAATCGATTACTTGCGCGCGGCCACCACATCGGAGGGCTGCACCGCCTGCCCGGTCTTGTTGGACCAGTTGTTCTTGGTGTAGGTGATCACGGCAGCGATCTCGGTGTCGGAGAGCTGCTTCCACGAGGGCATCGCACCGTTGTTCTGGCCATGCAACAACACCGCGATCTGCTTGGTCTTGTCCTCATCCAGCACCACGGCCGCGCCGTCGAGCGGCTTGACCGCGCCGGCGCCCTTGCCGTTGGGTTGGTGGCACACCGCACAGTTGCCGTTGTAGACCTTCTCGCCGCGAGTGATCAGATCGGCCGGCTCCCAGACCTTGTTCGGATCGTCTGCCTTGGCCGACATCTCTGCGCGCTGGCCTTCGACCCACTTCGTGTAGTCGGCGGCAGACACCACCTTTACATGGATAGGCATGTAGGCGTGTTCCTTGCCACACAGCTCCTGGCACTGCCCGTGGTAGTCGCCGATCTTTTCAGCGCGAAACCAGGTGTCACGCACGAAGCCCGGTATCGCGTCCTGCTTGATGCCGAAAGACGGCACGGCAAAGGCGTGGATCACGTCGTTGGCGGTGGTGATGATGCGGATCTTCTTGTCGACCGGGACCACCAGCGGGTGATCGACCTTCAACAGGTAGTCATCGCCGGACGGCTTGCCGGAGTCGGACATCTGTCGCTGCGCGGCGTCCAGCGTCGACACGAAGCCGATGCCGGCGCCTTCGCCATTCAGGTAGTCGTAGCCCCATTTCCACTGCATGCCTGTCGCCTTGATCGTCAGGTCGGCCGAGCTGGTGTCTTTCATCGCGACGACCACCTTGGTGGCGGGCAAGGCCATGCCGATCACGATGATGAACGGCACGATCGTCCAGGCGATCTCGACTGCGGTGCTCTCGTGGAAGTTCGCCGACTTGGCGCCCTTCGACTTGCGATGCACGAAGATCGAATAAAACATCACGCCGAACACGGCGAAGAAGATCACCAGGCAGATGCCCATCATCAGGTAATGCAGATAGTGCTGATCTTCAGCAATCTTCGTGACCGCGGGGTGCAGATCGAGCTGATTCACCGCCGGACCGCCGGGCAGATCGTTGGTCGCGGAGGCCAACGTCGAGACCGCCCACAAGCTCGCGCCCAACATCGCGTGCGAGGCCTTCGTGGAAATTGCTTTCATCGTGTTCATCATGACTGCTCGTGTTGTCAAAGCTCTGCCGACGGCAGAGCACCTTGCGGCCGCAACCGCGCCAGCCGAACCGCATGCCGCAGCTCATTGGCCAGTTGCCGCCTCAATTCCGGGCGCACGAAGCGCCCGACTTCAATCCGCCGCCCCTGCCCGAAGACCTCGATCAGCGATTCATCCCCGGTCACCGGCTCGACGCTGACCCACTCGGGCGCGAATTCGGCCGTCTCGACCGTGTTGCCCGATGTGTGAGCCACGGTCAGCCTGCCCTTGCGCAGGGCGATGTTTTCCTGATCTGCCGCATGCCGCGAGTAGACCAACAACGCGGTGCCGACTGCCGCCAATTCCAGCCACGCAAACGCCATGATCACCGTGGCGCCTTGCCACCAGAAATACGCCGCAATCGTCAGTGACAGGACGCACAGCGCGCCGAATATCGAGAACAACTGCTGCGGCGCCATCGAGCAGTTGCGCTTCAACAACCACTCCACCGACCACTCGCTCACCGACGGATCGCTTTCTCTTCCAAAGCGCCATGCCGAAGGCAGTGCGGGCGCGCCTGCAGGGGGGCGACAAGAGAAAGTGGACATTTCGAGGCAACTACTCAATGACTGGGGCGAGACAAGTCAGCGGTGCGGGAAGATACCCGTGCAACTGATGCATGCATGCGGCATGCCTCGCCAATTTGTGTGTCTGCGAGTCTATACGACCCTAGGGCCTGTACTCAAACAATGGTCTTACGCCCAGAGCGCAAAAGGCGACGCATTTCTTCCAGTGGAACCTGCGTTTCGGCGGGCGCAGACGCGATCACCTCAGCCTTGAAGGCGTGCCCGTAGACGATCTCGAATGTCAGCGCGTAGCGGCCGCTGCTGTCGCGCAGAGGCTCGAGCGCAGCGTACAGGGCGGCGCGCCAGCGCGGGGTGCGCAAACCCGGGTATCGATCCGGCGACACATTGCCCCCAAGCTGACGCAGGTCCTTGCAAAGTGACGCTGCGCTGTTCCAGTGCACGGTCAGGCGCTCCTGGTCCATCACAGGGTCTGCAAAACCAGCATGCACCAGCATGTCACCGAGGTCGTGCATGTCGACAAACGCGATCGTTGGTGCGGGCCACTGCAGGCGCGCATACGCCGACGTCAGCTCGCGCACGGTGTCCGGCCCCAGACACGAGAACATCACGAAGCCGCCGGGCGACAGCATGCGCTGCCAGCGCTGCATCAGCGCCGGTGGGTCGGTGACGCCATGCAGCACCATGTTGGCCCACACCAGTTGCGCCTCGCCGGGTGGCGTTGCCGATGCCAGGATCACCTCTGCCGCGGGTGCGGTCCAGCGCCTGGGGGTCCACCATGGCGCTCGCAGCAAGACGCGACTGCGATCGACCAGCCTGTCGCTGGGCTCGACAGCAATCAACGCGGCGTCGGGGAAGGTCGCCGTCAGCCGCTGCGCGCTGGCGCCGAGAAATGACGACCAGTCGACGATGCGGCGCGGCGCCGTCTTGAACAGCAGCAGGCGCTCAGCCATGCGACTGGCGATGTCGGCGTGCAGCCAGGGCGGAGCACTCAGCCGCGCCAGGCGCCGCTGCACGGTCGCGACCGCGGCCTCGTCAATCGATCGCGTCGCTTCACTGCTGCCGGCCATCGGGCCAGTATATTGATGGTGTGACCGCGCAGACCGAACCCCCACGACTGGCACGGCACGCGCCCTGGTACCACTGGCCCAGCCAGTGCGCGGTATGCCACGGCTGGGGTGCCGGGCGCATCTGCACGATCTGCACCGCGCGCTTCGCGGCACCCGTCGAACGCTGCCGGTGCTGCGCCGCGCAGGTGCCGGCCAGCGTGGCGCTGTGCGGTCGGTGCGTGCGCTCACCGCCACGCTTCGACAGCGCCATCGCCGCCGTCGATTACAGCCATCCCTGGGACCGTCTGATCAGCGACTTCAAGTATCGACGTGTGCTCGACCTCGGCGAGGCGCTGTGCGACCTGCTGATGGCCGCGCACCAACGCCATGCCGGCGACACGCCGGACTGGCTGCTGCCGGTGCCGCTGGGTGCGCAGCGCCTGCGAGAACGCGGCTACAACCAGTCGTGGGAGCTGGCCCGCCGTTGCGCTCGGCGACTCAGCTGCCCGACCGACGCCGCGCTGCTGTTGCGCATCCGCGAAACGCCGCACCAGCTGTCGCTGCCGCGTGACCGCCGCCTTGCCAATGTGCGTGGCGCGTTCGCCATTGAGCCACCTCGGCGCGCCGAGGTGGTCGGCCGCCGGATCACGTTGATCGACGACGTGATGACGACACAGGCGACGGCCGACGAGCTGAGTGGCGTGCTGCTCGACGCCGGTGCGCAATCGGTGCAAGTGTGGGTGCTGGCCCGCACCCCGGCGCCGGAGCATTGACGATGTTCAACATCGTCCTGGTGCACCCCGAGATCCCGCCGAACACTGGCAACGTGATCCGGCTGGCCGCCAACACCGGCTGTGCACTGCACCTGATCGAGCCGCTGGGCTTCTCGATGGACGACAAGCTGTTGCAACGTGCCGGGCTCGATTACCACGAGCATGCACGGGTACAGCGCCATGCGTCCTGGGACCGGTTCGTCGCGGCGATGCAGCCCGATGCGGCCCGCTGTTTTGCCTTCACGACACGCGGCCACCAGACCCCCGCTGGCATCGCTTGGCAGGCCGGTGACTGGCTGGTGTTCGGCTCGGAGACCGCTGGCTTGTCCGCTGAACTGCGGGATGCCTTCGCCGACAACCGGCGCGTCAGGCTGCCGCTGCTGCCAGGGCAGCGCAGCCTGAACCTGAGCAATGCGGTGGCGGTGGCCGTGTTCGAAGCGTGGCGCCAGAACGGTTACGCCGGCGGGGCTTGACTTGGAACGACAGGGATTCAGCGCTCGGCGCGCGGGCCGCGACCCATCAGTTGCTCGACGCCATCGCGCGGCGTGGCGCGTCCTTCCAGCACCGCCACCACCGCAGCAGTGATCGGCATCTCGACCCCGAGCGTCTGGGCGCGCTGGAGCACGGTGGGTGCGCTGAGCACGCCCTCGGCCACATGACCGAGTTCGGCAACGATCTGCGCCAGCGGTTGGCCACGCGCCAGCAGCAGGCCGACGGTGCGGTTGCGTGACAGGTCGCCAGTGGCGGTCAGCACCAGATCGCCCAGCCCGCTCAGGCCCATGAAGGTATCGGCGCGGGCGCCCAGCGCCACGCCCAGGCGCACCATCTCGGCCAGCCCGCGGGTGATCAAGGCCGCACGGGCGTTGAAGCCGAGTTGCAGGCCATCGGCCAGTCCGGTGGCAATCGCCATCACATTCTTGACCGCACCACCGACCTCGACGCCGATCGGATCGTCGGAGGTGTAGATGCGCAGGTTGTCGCTGTGCAGCGCGGCGACAGCCTGCTCGCGCAGTGCGGGATCGCTGCTGGCGGCGACCAGCGCGGTCGGCTGACCGGCAGCCACTTCCTGCGCGAAGCTGGGCCCCGACAGCACCCCCACACGCCCGCCCGGCCAGACCTGCTGCGCCACCTCGTGGCCCAGCAAGCCCGTGCCTTCCTGAAAGCCCTTGCACAGCCAATACAGGCCAGGCGCCCGCGGGCCGGGGGGCAAGGCGCGCAATACCGGAGCGAGCCCGGACATCGGCGTGGCGACGATCAGCAGGCCGCCCTGGGCATGCGCAACGGCCGCATCGAAATCGTCGGTGACTTCGAGCGCCGCCGGGAAATCGGCTCTGGCGAGGTACCGAGGGTTGCACCGCTGCAGGCGCATTGCCTCGGCCTGCGCCGCATCCCGCGCCCACAGCACGGTGGGATGGCGGCCACTGGCGCTGATGGCCAGGGCGGTGCCCCAGGCACCGGCACCTAGCACGCTCAGTTGCACCGGGTGACGCTCAGCAGCCCTGGATCGTCCGGTCGCTCAGTTGATCAGCGTGCTGCCATTGGCAGCAGCCTTGGCGGCTTCTTCAGCGGCGGCCATCTGGCTTTCATACATCGCCTGGAAGTTGATTTCAGCCAGCGTCACCGGCGGAAATCCAGCGCGGGTGCAGATGTCGGAGACGATGGCCCGCAGGTACGGGTACACGATGCCCGGGCAGGCGATGCTGATGATCGGCTGCAGCTGATCCTGCGGGACGTTGCGGATCTCGAAGATGCCTGCCTGCTTGGCTTCCAGCAGAAACAGGGTCTTCTCGCCCACCTTGGTGGTCACGGTCACGCGCACCACGACCTCATAGCTGTCCTTGCCGATGGCTTCGGCGCCGACGCCGATGTTGATGTCGACCTGCGGCTGTTGCTGCTCCAGGAAGATCGCCGGCGAATTGGGCTGTTCCAGCGACAAATCCTTCAGGTAAATGCGCTGAATCTGGAACATCGGGGAGGTGTCTTCGTCTGCCATGGCAATCTCGGGGTGGGTTGTGCAGCGGCAACCAGGCCACCGCTTGGGGGTCGGATTATGGCGGATGCCATTTGACCGTCGTGGCGCCTTCGGCACCGGAGCGCAGGCGCGTCGTTCGGTGTCAGCCGGGTGCAGCCTGTGGCTGCAGCAGTGGCAGCAGCCCGCCGCGCTGATCGAGTGCGATCAGGTCGTCGCAGCCGCCGATGTGGGCGCCGGCGATGAAGATCTGCGGCACGGTGCGCCGCCCGGTGCGCTCGATCATCGTGACGCGCGCCACCGGATCACGGTCCACCCGCACCTCGTCAATCGCCGTCACGCCACGAGCCTTCAGCAGCGCCTTGGCGCGCACACAGTACGGACATGTCTCGGTGGTGTAAATCGTCACAAGCGCATGGTGGGTCGTGGGCAGGCTGGCGCCTGGAGGCGCGGAGATCGTCACGCGGAGCGCTCCATCGGCAGGTTCGCCTCGCGCCAGGCGGCAACGCCCCCGGCGACCGCGCTGGCCTTTTCATAGCCGCGCTTGCGCAGGATGGCCACACCGCGGTGTGCGCGCGCACCGGTCGGGCACATCAGCAGCAGCGGAACGGTCTTGTTCTTCGGCAGATCGGTGGCGGTTTCCAGTCTGCCGAACGGCACGTTCTTCGAACCGCCCGCGTGGCCGGCGCCATACTCGGCCGGCTCGCTGACATCGATCAGCACACCGCGTTCGCGGTTGATCAGGTTGACCGCTTCGGCCGGGCTGATGCCCCCCATGACAGCGCCGCGCGACAACAGCGGCCACGCCAGCAGGCCGCCCGAGACCAGCGCGGCGACGAACAAAAACCAGTTGTTGAGAAAGAAGGTCACGAAGCGGTCCGGTCAGGGTAGGGTCAATCGCAAAACCGCGGATTATAGAATTTGGGGGTTTTCCCGAGCCTGACTCACCCCTTTCCCTGACCACGATCCCATCGACCTGCCATGACCCAACTCGTGCTGATCCGCCATGGGCAATCCACCTGGAACCTCGACAACCGCTTCACCGGCTGGGTCGATGTCGAGTTGACGCCTCTGGGAGTCGAGCAGGCGCAAACCGCAGGCCGCCGGCTCAAGGCGGCGGGGTTCGATTTCGACATCGCCTACACCTCGGTCTTGAAGCGCGCGGTATGGACGCTGTGGCACACGCTCGATCAGCTCGACCGCACCTGGCTGCCGGTGGTGCATTCGTGGCGGCTCAACGAACGCCACTACGGCGCGCTGGAAGGGCTGAACAAAGCGGATACCGCCGCGAAATACGGCGACGCGCAGGTCTTGCTGTGGCGCCGCAGCTACGACACGCCGCCGCCGGCGCTGGAGCCCACCGACCCGCGCTGCGAGCGCAACGATCTGCGCTACGCCGGCTTGAAGGCCGACGAGGTGCCGCTGACCGAATGCCTGAAAGACACGGTGGCGCGGGTGCTGCCTTACTGGAACGACACCATCGTGCCGTCGATGGCCGCCGGCAAGCGGGTGATCGTCGCTGCGCACGGCAACAGCATCCGCGCGTTAATGAAGCACCTGGACCAGATCTCGGACGACGACATCATCGGCCTGGAAATCCCGAACGGTGTGCCGATCGTCTACGAGCTCGATGCGACGTTCCGACCGATCAGCCGCCGCTTCCTTGAAAGCGACTGACACGAGTCTCGCCTGAACGGACCAACTCGTCTGAGATCAGACGGGAGCGCTGCGCCGAGAGCGTGGGGTGAGCGGCGCAGCGAAGTGAAGGAGTAAGGCCGGATCGGTCTCACCCGAAGCGTTTGGGAAGTGCCCTGGCCTGGAGGACATGAGCGGAGCCGGTCACCCCGCGCCGTCGGAAGCACCTCGCGCCAACTGTTCAGAGATGTCGGCGCGCAAGCGCTCGGCCAGTGGGCGCCGCTCGAAGCCCTGGCTGAGCAGCGCCGGCAGCACCACCACATGGGCCGTCAGGTCGCTGGCCGACACCACCGCCCACAGCGACTGCATCAGCGTGGTGTCGCCGATGTAGGCGGCTGCGGCACTGACCGGCTCGCGCGCGTCGGAGAAGCGCAGCGCGATCGCTTGTACCGGCACGGCAGTGACAACAGCGGCTTGCAGCAGATTGGCGTGGAATGGCAGCACGCCGTGGCCGTCGCTGGTCGTGCCCTCGGGAAACATAGCGATCGGGTCGCCTGCCAGCAGGGCTTCGGCCACCAGGTGCACCACACGGCGGGCATCGCTGCGCCGCGTGCGTTCGATGAACAGCGTGCCGCCACAAGCCACCAGCCAGCCGATCACCGGCCAGCCGCGCACGTCGGACTTCGACACGAAGCGCATCGGCCGCACCGAGATGATGACCGGGATGTCGAGCCACGACACATGGTTCGCGACGAACAGCGTCGCGCCATCGTTCGGGATGCCGCTGGCGCGCACGGTGATGCCCAGCAGATGAAGCAGGCGTGTATTCCAGCGACCGACATGCGCCATGCGCTGCGCTGCATCGATGAACGGGAAGACGAGCGCGCAGATGGCGATGCCACGCCCGATGTGCAGCCCGCAGCGCAGCAGCCGAAACACAGCCCGCAGGCGACCTGCGCTCAAAGGGCTTCGTAGGCCACGTGCCCGGAAACCACCGTGCACTTCACCCGGCCCGGCAACTCATGGCCCGAGAAGGGTGTGTGCTTGCCCTGGCTCTTCAGTGCCTGCGGCGTGACCTGCCAGTACGCCGCCGGGTCGAACACGCAGACATCGGCAACGCCGCCCTCGACCAGCTGGCCCGCGCTTGACGCCAGCGAACCCAGCGCATCGCCCAGCACCCGCACCGGCGCGATCGTGATCGTGGCCAGCGTGCGGGCCAGGTCGTGACCCGACTGCTCGCCCCATTTCAGCGCCAGCCCGAGCAGCAATTCCAGGCCGGTGGCGCCAGGCTCGGCTTCGGCAAACGGCAGCGTCTTCGCGTCCTCGTCGACCGGCGTGTGATCGCTGACCAGCGCGTCGATCGTGCCGTCGGCCAGCGCGGCGCGCAGCGCGTCGCGGTCGCGCACCTGACGCAGCGGCGGCGTCAGCCGCATCGCGGCGTTGAAGTAGCCGATGTCGATGTCGGTCAGGTGCAGGTGGTTGATGCTGACGTCGCAGGTGATCGGCAGCCCTTCAGCCTTGGCGCGCCGCACCAGCTCGACACCGGCCGCGCTGCTGAGGCGGCAGATGTGCACTCGCGCACCGGTGTCACGCACCAGTTCGAACAGCGTGTTCAGCGCAATGGTTTCGGCGATCACCGGCACGCCGGTCAGGCCCATCCGCGTGGCCAGCGCACCCTTGGCGGCGACACCGTTGCCGAGGTAGCCGTCCTGCGCACGCAGCCAGGTGGTGTAGCCGAAGGTCGACGCGTACTGCAGCGCGCGGTGCAGCACCAGTGTGTCCTTCAGCGCGACCTCGGCATTCGAGAAGCCGACGCAGCCGGCCTCTGTCAGTTCGGCCATCTCGGTCAGCACCTCGCCGCCCAGGCCGCGGGTCAGCGCGCCGAGCGGGTAAAGGTGCGACTGGTTCAGGTTGCGCGCCCGGAACTTCAGCATCTCGACCAGGCCCGGCTCGTCGAGCGGCGGGTCGGTGTCGGGCAGGCACACGAGGCTGGTCACGCCACCAGAGACGGCGGCCGCCATTTCCGACTCGAGCATGCCCTCGTGTTCATGGCCCGGCTCGCGCAGCCGCACCGCCAGATCGACCAGGCCAGGTGCGACCACGAGGCCGCTGGCGTCGATGATGCGGCTGGGCTTGAAGTCGGGGCTGACGGGGCCGATCGTGACGATGCGCCCGGCGGCGATGGCGACATCGGCCCGCTCGTCGCGGCCGGAGGCAGGGTCAATAACTCGGCCGTTGGCTATTAAGAGCTTCATCGTTAGCTGACCAAATATCGCTTTTTCATTGCTCGGATGGAGTCGCCTACTGCATCGCTTTTCGCAACTCTTTTTGAGCGACAAAAAGAAACGCCCCCGGATCGGTCTTCCAAATAACAGCGTCTCCGTCTGCAGTTACCTGAACTGGTACTTCGTGCAAGTCGCCGTCATGACGAACGCGAGCAATTCCCTGATAACGGTTGCCCCCGTCTTTGACGACTTGAACTTGCTCAATGGATACCTTGAGCTCCTTCAACTGAGGGTCTGAACTGAACTTCTGCTGCATAGACAGCATCGTCATTTCACTAACCTTTGCTGGTGATGGCCCACAAGCAGAAAGAGCGATAGTAATAAATAGAACGCCAGCAGTTTTTAAAAAAATGGTCATGGCCTACCTGATTTTTTAAACAAGTCCAAAGCTTTACTCAAGCTATGCGTTGACGTACAGAACTGGATTTGATGCGCCCTGTTTCCAATAGTGTCGAACCGACCCACCAACATATTGGCCACGCAAATCATCTGATGCGCGCACGCCGACGAACTCCCATCGGCCGTTTATGTTCACATCCTTGTGGGGACGAGTCTGGTACAGCGTTGATCCGCCTGGATGCCACCCATAAATAACAAAGACTTCCAATACGCGTCCCTCTGCAACGGAAAACGCGAAGTTAACTCGGCTTTTCCGCTCGCCAAGACGCCAAACGCCACGAGTCGCCTCATAAAGCTCCTCATCTGAAATGTTTGGCCGATACAGCTCTGCGATACGAATTAGCAACGCTGGTTCGCGGATATTCAGCTCCTTCATGGACACTCCGAGATAGCCAATTTCGTCTTCATGCCGAATTCCCCGCAATGATCGACATCACTGCCATGCGCACCGCGATGCCGAAAGTCACTTGCGGAAGGATCACGCTTTGCGCGCCATCGGCCACGCTGGAATCAATTTCTACACCGCGGTTGATCGGGCCGGGGTGCATCACGATGGCGTCGGGCTTGGCGAGCGCCAGCTTCTCTTGTGTCAGCCCGTAGTTCTTGAAGAACTCACCGGCGCTCGGCAGCATGGCGCCACTCATGCGCTCGTTTTGCAGGCGCAGCATGATGATCACGTCAGCGCCACGGATGCCTTCGGCCATGTCGTGGCACACGCGCACGCCCATCTCGCGCAGGTCGCCCGGCACCAGCGTTTTCGGGCCGACAGCGCGCACCTCGGGCACGCCGAGCGTGGTCAGTGCGTGGATGTCGGAGCGCGCCACCCGCGAGTGGACGATGTCGCCGACGATCGCCACGGTGAGGTTCGTGAAGTCCTTCTTGTAGTGGCGGATCGTGTACATGTCGAGCAGCCCCTGCGTCGGGTGAGAGTGCCGCCCGTCGCCGGCGTTGACCACGTGCACGTGCGGCGCGCAGTGCTTGGCGATCAGGTAGGGCGCGCCGCTCTCGCCGTGGCGCACGACGAACATGTCGGCGTGCATCGCCGAAAGGTTGGCGATGGTGTCGAGCAGGCTCTCGCCCTTGGCCGTGCTGGAGCGTGCGATGTCGAGGTTGATCACGTCGGCCGAGAGCCGCTTGGCCGCGATCTCGAAGGTGGTGCGCGTGCGCGTCGAGTTCTCGAAGAACAGGTTGAACACGCTCTTGCCGCGCAGCAAAGGCACCTTCTTCACGTCGCGCTCGTTGACGCTGAGGAAAGTGCCCGCGGTGTCGAGGATGTGCGTCAGCACGGCCGCCGGCAGGCCCTCGATCGAGAGCAAGTGGATCAGCTCGTCGTGCTGGTTGAGCTGCGGGTTGCGGCGGGCGAACATACGGGCGTGCCTTCGCTTCAGGCCGGCCGGATC
>JANXTP010000266.1 GCA_025352345.1 Burkholderiales bacterium
CACGCTTTCCAGGCGTGCGACTTAAACCGCTCATCCACCTCTCCGGAGCAGCAGAGTTTATCCGACGGTCTGGCCCGCAGACGCCTTGAATGTTCGCTTCGACAGGGATCAGCGAGCTGGGAACGCGGCCTTGATCTCGGCAGGCAGCGAATCGAAATCGCCTTCCTGAACCTGCAGCCCGCATTTCAGGTCGCTCGACGAGTCGAACCAGCCGCGCATGTCTGACAACCTGGGCTCCGACAGCGTGTCCTGGAAGTCGCCGTGTGGGCCTGACGTGCCCGTGCCGGATGGCGCCGAGGCAGCAGAAGACGGGTGGCGAAGGAACGGAAACGACCGCATGTCTGAGAACCGGTGATGTGCCTTAACGACACACCTCCAATCTAGTGCGATCCGCCCCTCACCAACACCCCGCGACTCGGTGGTGGAGGCGGTGTGCACGGTGGTTCATCCGTGCAGTCCATCACGCACAGTCAGAATTCAGCGCGGCGCCAGCGCATGGGCCTGCAAGGTGGCCAGCGGCACATGGTCGAGTGCGTTGCGGTGGGTGCTCTCCAGCACCACCGGCGGCGCGACGCCAGCCTTCAGGGCTTCGGCCCAGCGCGACACGCACAGGCACCAGCGGTCGCCGGGTTTCAGCCCGGCGAAGCGGTACTCGGGGTGCGGCGTGAGGAGGTCGTTGCCGCGCTCCAGCGAAAACGCCAGGAATTCGGCAGTGACCTTGGCGCACACCACATGCGTGCCCAGGTCGTCCGCCCGGGTCTTGCAGCAGCCATCACGGAAGTAGCCGGTCAGCGAGTCATAGGAACAGGGCACGAGCTCGGTGCCCAACACGTTCTAGGCCATGGTTCAGTTCGCTCCCGGTGGCTTGGTTTTCAGCAGCGCCATCGCTGTTGCGATCAGTGCCGACACCTCGCTCATGTTGCCGGGCACGATCATCGTGTTGTTCTTTTGCGCCAGCTGCGCATACGCCTCGACGGCCTTCTCGGCCACCTTCAACTGCACGGCCTGTTCACCGCCGGGCGAGCGGATGGCTTCGGCGATCTTGCGGATGGCTTCGGCACTGGCCTCGGCCACCGCGAGGATGGCGGAGGCCTCGCCCTGGGCCTTGTTGATCTCGGCCTGGCGCTGGCCTTCCGAGCGCGCGATGAAGGCTTCGCGCTCGCCGGTGGCGATGTTGATCTGTTCCTGCTTGCGGCCTTCTGAGGCGGCGATCAGCGCGCGCTTTTCGCGCTCGGCGGTGATCTGCGCCTGCATCGAATGCAGGATCGCTGCGGGTGGCGTCAGGTCCTTGATCTCGTAGCGCAGCACCTTCACGCCCCAATTCGCTGCGGCCTCATCAAGGGCCGCCACAACCGACATGTTGATGTGGTCGCGTTCCTCGAAGGTCTTGTCGAGTTCCATCTTGCCAATCACCGAACGCAGCAGCGTCTGCGCCAGCTGGGTGATGGCGAAGATGTAATTGCTCGACCCGTAGCTCGCTCGCATCGGGTCGGTCACCTGGAAGTAGATGATCCCGTCGACCTGCAGCTGTGTGTTGTCGCGCGTGATGCAGACCTGGCTGGGCACGTCGAGCGGCACTTCCTTCAGCGAATGCTTGTAGGCCACGCGCTCGATGAAGGGCACGACGAACTTCAGCCCCGGCGTCAGCGTGCGGTCGTACTTGCCCAGCCGCTCGACGACCCAGGCGTGCTGCTGCGGCACGATCTTGAAGGTCTGCGAAATGAAGATGGCCGCGATGACGGCGACGACGATGGCAATTTCCATGGGGTGCTTTTCAATGACGGAATGAGGGACGCGAACTGCAGGGCCGAGCCCGTGACGGCCGCCTAGGGCACGGGCCCGGTGACGGGCGCGACGACCAGCCAGTTGCCTTCGACGGCGATCACCTGGTGCGGCCCTGCGCTTGTCGCACAACCCGGCTTCAGCCGCGCGGTCCAGCCGGTGCCTCGGTAGCTGACGCGCGCGGTGCGATCGGAGGCCCATTCGGTCACCTGCACCGTCTCGCCGATGTCGATGTTGACGTCGCGGTTCTCGCGCGCCGGCAGGCTGCGCGGGTGCCGTTGGCGCGACCAGTGCCACAGCGCGGTCGCGCCGCTGCCGACGATGGCGGCCAGCGCGATCTGCGCCGTGTCGTTCAGGCCAGCGTAGGCGGCCACGGCGCCGCCGGCCAGCCCCAGCGCGATCATCAGCAAGTAAAAGGTGCCGGTGGCCAACTCGATCGCCACCGCGGCGCCGGCTGCCATCCACCAGAACGTGGCCTGTGTCATGTCGATGTTGCTTTCAGCCTCAGTGATCGAAAGGTTGCGGCTCAGTGTAGATCGCGGTCATGGCAACGCCCTAAACTTCGCGCTCCCTCCACGCCGCCCACCGGGATTGCCATGCTGCGCTTTCGCTTTCCGATCGTGATCATCGACGAGGACTACCGCTCGGAAAACACCTCCGGGCTGGGCATCCGTGCCCTGGCGCAGGCCATCGAGAAGGAGGGCTTCGAGGTGCTGGGCGCCACCAGCTACGGCGACCTGAGCCAGTTTGCGCAGCAGCAAAGCCGCGCCAGTGCCTTCATCCTGTCGATCGACGACGAAGAGTTCACGCCCGGCCCCGAGCTCGACCCGGCGGTACTGAACCTGCGCAAGTTCATTGAGGAAATCCGCTTCAAGAACGCCGACATCCCGATCTACATCTACGGCGAGACACGCACCTCGCAGCACATCCCGAACGACATCCTGCGCGAGCTGCACGGCTTCATCCACATGTTCGAGGACACGCCGGAGTTCGTGGCGCGCCACATCATCCGCGAAGCGAAGAGCTACCTGGGCGGGCTGCCACCGCCGTTCTTCAAGGCGCTGATGGACTACGCGCAGGACGGCAGCTATTCCTGGCACTGCCCGGGCCACAGCGGCGGCGTGGCGTTTTTGAAGAGCCCGGTTGGTCAGATGTTCCACCAGTTCTTCGGCGAAAACATGCTACGCGCTGATGTCTGCAACGCGGT
The DNA here is from genome assembly GCA_025352345.1 of Burkholderiales bacterium. Lineage (GTDB taxonomy): Bacteria > Pseudomonadota > Gammaproteobacteria > Burkholderiales > Burkholderiaceae_C > PBB1. Next base: position 2,990 of record JANXTP010000266.1, read on the forward strand.
CGAGGAACTGGGTCAATTGCTCGACCACGACGGCGCCATCGGCGCGTCGGAACGCAACGCGGCACGCATCTTTAACGCCGATCATTGCTTCTTCGTCACCAACGGGACCAGCACCAGCAACAAGATGGTGTGGCACCACACGGTGGCGCCGGGCGACGTGGTGGTGGTCGACCGCAACTGCCACAAATCGATCCTGCACGCGATCATCATGACCGGCGCGGTGCCGGTGTTTTTGCGGCCCACGCGCAACCACTACGGGATCATCGGCCCGATCCCGCAAGCCGAGTTCTCGCCCGAAGCGATCCGCAAGAAAATCGCCGCCAACCCGCTGCTCAAGGGCGTCAACGCCAAGACCGTCAAGCCGCGCATCCTGACCTTGACGCAAAGCACCTACGACGGCGTGCTCTACAACACCGAAACCATCAAGCACGCGCTCGATGGCTACATCGACACGCTGCATTTCGACGAGGCATGGCTGCCGCACGCGGCCTTCCATCGCTTCTATGGCAGCTTCCATGCGATGGGCAAAAAGCGCGCACGGCCGAAGGACCAGATCGTCTTCGCGACGCAATCGACGCACAAGCTGCTGGCCGGCATCAGCCAGGCCAGCCAGGTGCTGGTGCAGGACGCGGTCGATAGGAAACTCGACAGGCATCTGTTCAACGAGGCCTACCTGATGCACACCAGCACCAGCCCGCAGTACGCGATCATCGCCAGCTGCGACGTGGCCGCTGCGATGATGGAAGCGCCGGGCGGCCCGGCGTTGGTCGAGGAGAGCATCAGCGAGGCGCTCGACTTCCGCCGCGCGATGCGCAAGGTCGACAAGGAGTTCGGCAACAAGGACTGGTGGTTCAAGGTCTGGGGTCCGGACAAGCTGTGCGCCGAGGGCATCGGCAAGAGCGAGGACTGGGTGCTGAAGGCCGGCGACAAGTGGCACGGCTTCGGCGACCTGGCCGACGGCTTCAACCTGCTCGACCCGATCAAGAGCACCGTGATCACGCCGGGGCTGGACATGTCGGGCAAGTTCGCCAAGACCGGCATTCCCGCTTCCATCGTCACCAAGTACCTGGCCGAACACGGCATCGTGGTCGAGAAGACCGGGCTGTACTCGTTCTTCATCATGTTCACCATCGGCATCACCAAGGGCCGCTGGAACACGATGGTGACGGCGCTGCAGCAGTTCAAGGACGACTACGACCGCAACCTGCCGATGTGGAAGATGCTGCCGGAGTTCGTCGCCAAGCACCCGCGCTACGAGCGCATGGGCCTGCGCGACCTGTGCCAGAGCATCCACGCGATGTATGCCAAGGGTGACATCGCGCGGTTGACCACCGAGATGTATTTGTCCGACCTGCAACCGGCCATGAAGCCGAGCGACGCCTACGCCTGCATCGCGCACCGCAAGACCGAGCGGGTCGAGATCGAAGCGCTGGAAGGCCGCATCACCACCACACTGCTCACGCCCTACCCGCCGGGCATCCCGTTGCTGATTCCGGGCGAGGTTTTCAACAAGAAAATCGTCGACTACCTGCGCTTCACCCGCGACTTCAACGCCGCCTTCCCCGGCTTCGACACCGATGTGCACGGTCTGGTCGAGGAAGAGACTGAAGATGGCGGCAAGCGCTACGGCATCGATTGCGTTCGGGAAGACTGACGTCTGCGGGGCCGAGGCCGAAGACGTTCCGAAGGAGGGTGTCCATGTTCACCTACGTCTGCCTCGGCACCAACGACCTGCCACGCGCGGTGGCCTTCTACGACCCCGTGATGGCGGCCCTCGGTCAGCAGCGTTGCGCCACGGCGAGCGAGCCTGAGTTGGACGGCTGGATCGGCTGGGGCACCTATGTTGACGAAGGCCGGATCGAGGTGGCGCTGTGGCTGTGCGAGCCGTTCAACGGCCAGCCTGCGAGCGTCGGCAATGGAACGATGGTCGCGTTCGCCGCCAAGTCATGGGAACAGGTACGAGCGTTCCACAGCGAGGCATTGGCGCATGGCGGAACATCCGAAGGCGAACCAGGGTTGCGCCTCCACTACGGGCCTGATTTCTATGCAGCCTATGTGCGTGACCCGGATGGTCACAAGCTGGCGGCGGTGTGTCGCAGTGTCGGTTTTTTCTGCTAACTGATACCGAGTCGGGTTCGAAAATACAAACCTATCGATGTCAGCGCGTGAGCACTGCGGCGGGCCACTGTGTTGCGCTCGTGTCCCCCGGGCCTGAAAAGACAGGCCCTCCTCCTCGCTCCACACAGCGACCCACCGCAGCGCTCCAACAACCATCGAAGCGTTCTGGGGTTTGAAAATCCGGCTAAAAATCTATGGGTCGAGCAATACTGGTACTCAGAAATTTCGTTTCGGAGGCACAACACCCGACATGAACGGATCCGATGCATCTCGCTACTACTTCGTAGACGACCGAGCGGACGCGAGCGTTCCTGCAACTAGGCTGCGCAACGTCCTTGACGCTTTGCAGCAAGGTCGCCCGCTATCCGCGCTTGCTCTGAAGTACCTGCAGCAACAGGGGCTTGCCGCACTGCATCGCTTTGCACAGGGCGAGTCGACCTACGAAAGTTTTTCGACGAGTGCCCAGGCGGAACAGGCCAAAAGAGTTGCAGCGGCCGAAAACGACCGCGTTGCGCAGCAAGCGGCGCGACTAATCGAGGAGGCAGCGTATCGAGCCCGTGAGCAAGCGAAGCGAGCCAAGTTCGAGGCAGAGCGGCGTGCGCGTGAAACCGATCCGAGGTACCTCGCCAAGATCGCGGGCCAGCAACTCCGCGCTCGTTATGACGTCGATGGGTACATCGAGGAGGCACTTTTTGCCCGCCTGATGGACCTTCTGCGACGAGTCGACGGTGGCGGTCGGCTCACCGACGACGACGTTCTTTGGCTGACGACTGAGGCTGAAGCCTATTTTTCAAAAGCACTCCGCTCAGTGTTCCATGAGCGAGAAGCCAACTTCTTTGCCACCGAATTTGAACGAACGTGCGACCCATGGGACGCGATAAACGCCAGTGGGCACTACCGCAAGTGCGATCAAGCTGACAGAGCCCATAGCCTGCTGACCTCGATCCCGCTCGCCAGTCAGGGAACTCCGAAAATAAAGTCAGCAATCTGCACGACACATGGTGGCGTCATGCGTGACTTGGGCCGCGTCGATGAAGCATTGCAGCTGGGCACCGATGCGCATGCCCTAACGCCTAAGGACTTCCGACCCTGCACGCTTCTCGGCGCAGTTTGTATCGAATCGGGCGATGTAGCCACAGGTATGGAGTGGTACAGAAAAGCCGAGTCGAGAGGTGCCGCATCGCGCAGCGTCGATCATGAGTTACGTGGAATTTTCTCGCGTGTCGACAACGAAAAACGCGAGCAATTGAAGTCAATTCTGCTACGCGAAGATCCGATTCGGTTCGCGTGGGCAATCGGCTTGACAGCTGGAAAGGCGTTCGGAAAAAACGGCTCGCGCAGCGTAGCTGGATCGTAGTTACGCGTTCGGGGCGAGCCCTCCGAACGGTTCCGTGTGGCTCACTTCACCCGCTGTGCGTGTGCCCGTGTTCGGGTTTGAACAGGGAATCGGAACCGGTTGAACGCTTTTGCACGTAAAAATGGTGCTTGCTGCCGAGGGCGTGGGGTGACCGGCGCAGCGAAGTAAAGGCGGAGGGCCGGATCGGTTCCACCCGAGGCGCGTGGGAGGTAACCCGGCCCGGGGACATGAGCGGCGCCGGACACCCGGCGTCCTCGGCAGCCTCGCCAGCCCGCCGGAATCGGATCAGCCGCTTACTCGATCACTGATGCACAGCCGGTCGCACCAGCGCCGGACGGCCACCGAAGCGTTTCAGGATCGATTGCTCTATGCCCGCAGCATCAAGCCCGCAGCGTGACATCAGCACCACCGGGTCACCGTGTTCGATGAACTCGTCGGGTAGACCCAGCACCAGCACCGGCATCGCGATACCGGCCTGTTGCAGTGCTTCGAGCACCGCTGAGCCCGCGCCACCCATCGTGCAGCCGTCTTCGACCGTGACCAGCGCATCGTGCGTGCGCGCTAACTCCGCGACCAGTGCCATATCGAGCGGTTTGGCGAAGCGCATGTTCGCCACAGTGGCATCAAGGCGTTCGGCCGCGTCCAGCGCGGCATAGAGCAGGGTGCCGAAGGCCAGGATGGCGATGCGCTTGCCGTGTGTGCCGGTGTTCTGACCAGCCTCGCGTCGCACTTCACCCTTGCCGAGCGGAATCGCGGTCATCGCCGTCTGCACCTCGACGCCCACGCCTTTGCCGCGCGGGTAGCGCACAGCAGTCGGGTGGTCCTGCAGGAAGGCGGTGTACAACAGTTGCCGGCATTCGTTCTCGTCGGCGGGCGTCATCACGCTCATGTTCGGAATGCAGCGCAGGTAGGCGATGTCGTAGTTACCCGCATGCGTCGCACCATCGGCACCCACCAGACCCGCGCGGTCGAGCGCGAACACCACCGGCAGGTTCTGAATGGCCACGTCGTGGATCAACTGGTCGTAGGCGCGCTGCAAGAAGGTGGAGTAAATCGCGACCACCGGCTTCAGGCCTTCGCAGGCGATGCCGGCGGCGAAGGTCACTGCATGCTGCTCGGCGATGCCGACATCGTGGTACCGGTTCGGAAAGCGGCGCTCGAACTCCACCATGCCCGAGCCTTCGCGCATCGCCGGGGTGATGCCACCAGCCGCTCGTCCTGCGCCGCCATGTCGCACAGCCAGCTGCCGAACACCTGGGTGAAGGTCGGCTTGCCGGGTGCTGCGGCCTTGATGCCGACGGCCGGGTCGAATTTGCCCGGCCCGTGGTAGTTGATCGGGTCGTTCTCGGCCAGCTTGTAGCCCTGGCCTTTCTTGGTGACGACATG
>JANXTP010000271.1 GCA_025352345.1 Burkholderiales bacterium
GTGCCGAACAGCATGTCCCACACCGGGATGCCGTAGTTGCTCCGGTGTCGGTCTTTCTCGTGTGTCCTTGGTTAAACGGCCGCCACAACAGATCGCTGTGGCGGCGCCAGCGATGCCACCAGTAGACGAAGAAGGTCATGCACACATAGCCCGCGAAGCCCTGCAACCATGCCGGCAGCGCGGTCAACGCAATGTCCCGCTGCATCAGTCCCGGTGCGCCCACCAAGCGGTCGACAAGCGCACCCATCAGCAACGTCAGACCGATGCCCACGCTGACGTCGCGCGGATCGACGGCGGAAACGCCTCCCAGGGCACACCCGTTTAGCGAACCCGGCGGGCGCAGCCGATAGCTGCAAGACCAATCAACATCAGCACCCAGTGCTCCGGTTCAGGCACGCTCGGCGCGATGCCGGGCACACCTTCGAAGCGGTAGAGCGCCGCGGACGCCACATCGGCGACCGTGAAAACCGGATCGAGGAACGCCTGCGACGAGCCGGCCGTCGCAGCACCTACGAAGCCGGCGGAAGCGGTCACGCTCAGGTAGACATCGAAGTACTCGTTCGCCTTGAAATTGGCAACTTGGTCGAATGAAAAAACGCTGCTGTTGGTGTTGTATACGGATTGGCTGCCGAGCAATTGCGCAAAGCTGCCACCAGCGTCGTAGTTCACGACGAAGCTGAGCAAGCCGTAAGCCGATCCGGTCGAATGGATGGCGCCGTTTGCAACGACGCGCACCGGTACGACGAACGGCGTGTCCGGGCCGATCAGCCGGGCGCGGTAGCTCAATGTGGTGGTGGCTCCGGCTTGACCCGAAACGTCGAAGCCGAAGGACGTGGGAACTACGAGCGAAGACGCGCTGGCGAAGACCGAGCCTCCATTCGCCGCGTCGCTGGTCGACACGGCTTGGTTGCTCCCTGCAATAGCCATGTAGCTGGCTGGGGTCGCCGTGGTCGCAGAGAAAACCTGCTCCTGTGGGTTGACGATGGCCCAGTCCTTCGCGGCGGCATCGCCGACGTACGTCACGTTCGAAACAGCATGCGCCGCGTCGAAGGACATCAGCGCGGCAACGCAAAAGCTCGCACGGCACACGGGTTGTCGGGCAAGTTTCATCGGATGCCCCTCGTCAGTGATCATGAGGTCGAACAGCGACGATCACCATTGTGTCAAACACGAACCCTTGCTGATCAAAGTCTGGAGGCGCCGCGTCCGTCGCGAGGCCGTCGACGCCAGCGATCAGCCCTCGACATCCTTGAACAGCAGCATGGGCAACACCCGGCGCTCCTGCGTCGGGCTGAAACCGCAGTCCACGTCGCGAGTGGAGTTCTCGAAGGTGCCGAACAGCATGTCCCACACCGGGATGCCGTAGTTGCTGCGGTGCCGGTCCTTCTCGTGGTGCACGCGGTGCATCTCGGGCCGCACCACCACATAGCCCAGCCAGCGCGGCGTGCGCAGGTTGGTGTGTTCCCACAGGTCGAACACGCCGACCCAGAACGCCGTCCATGCGGCCGCGTCCAGCCCGTAACCGAGCAGGCCGTACGACACCCCGCTGACGATCAGCGCATTGCCCGCGAAATCATTCGGGTGCGCATAGAACGCCGTGGCGGCTTCCAACCGGTGGGTGCTGTGGTGCATCTGGTGGAACAGGCGCCACAGCAGATCGCTGTGGTGGCGCCATCGGTGCCACCAGTAGACGAAGAAGGTCACGCACACATAGCCCAAGAAGCCCTGCAGCCACGCCGGCAGTGCGGTCAACGCGCTGTCGCGTTGCAGCAGCCCGGGAGCACCTACCAAGCGATCAATCACTGCGCCGATCAACAGCGTCAAGCCGATGCCCACGCTGCCCAGCGCGGCGACGCGCAGCACCCAGGCCACATCGGCGGCATAAGGCCGGTTCGGACGCAGCCGCTCCAGAACCATCAGGCCCAGCGCCACGCCCACGGTGAGCAGCAGCGTCAGTGTCGAGACCTGCAACACCGTGATCAATAGAAGGCGTCGACCCGCGTGGCGCCCATCAGGGGCTCGATCAGCCGCGCCAAGGGGCCCAGGCCTTCGTAGCGGATCGCCACCTTGTGCGCGTACGCAAAGAAGCGCGGCAGATCGGCGCTGTAAGCCGGCTTGGCATCGCGGTGCTTGAGCCGGCAGAAGATGCCCAGCACCTTCAGGTGGCGCTGCAGGCCCATCCACTCCAGCGGCTTCCAGAACTCGCCGAAATCGGCGGGTACGGGCAGGCCGGCCTTGCGCGCCTGCTGCCAGTAGCGGATCGCGAAGTCGAGCTCCTGATCTTCCTCCCAGCTGATGAAGGCGTCGCGCAGCATCGAGGCCACGTCGTAGCTGATCGGCCCGCGCACCGCGTCCTGGAAGTCGAGGATGCCGGCGCCGCCCGGCGCGTCATCGCAAACCATCAGGTTGCGCGGCATGTAGTCGCGGTGCACCGCCACCGTCGGCTGGGCCAGGGCACTGGCCACCAGCAGGTCGCAGGTGGTTGCCCAAGTGGCTTGCTGGTCGGCGTCCCAAGTGACGCCGAACTCGCGCTGCACGCACCATTCGGGGAACAGCGCCAGTTCGCGGCGCAGCAGGATGTCGTCGTAAGCGGGCAGGCTGCTCGCATCGACGCAGTGCTGCCAGGCGACCAGCGTCGACATCGCCGCACGCATCAGGCGATCGACGCTGGCGGTGTCGGCTGCGGCCACCGCAGCATTCAGTTCAGCGAGGTAGAGCCGTGAGCCCAGGTCGCTCAGCAGCAGAAAGCCGTTCGTCGCGTCCTGCGCCAGCACCTGCGGGGCGTGCAGTTGGGCCGCACCGATCAGGCCGGCCACGTGCACGAACGGCCGCACGTCCTCGTGTTCGGGGGGTGCGTCCATCACGATGTAGCTGGTTGCCGCGCCGTCGATGCGCAGGTAGCGCCTGAAGCTCGCATCACTGGACGCGGGGCGTAGCGTGTCCAGCTGCAGCCCGTGCGCCGGCACGAGCGCCGCCAGCCACTGCTCGAAGGCGACACGTCGGCTGTCGTCGGGCCAGGCCACGGCGGGGAAGGGCTTGTCGCTGGAGGTGTTCATCTTGGGGCGGTGCCTGAGGTCTCGGGTGGCCTGCGGGTTTGCGCGCACACACCCTCATGGATAATCGATTTTACAAATCGCTGCTCGCGCTCGTGGCGCACGCCACCTCCCCCGTCTGCTCCTCGCCTTCTTTGTTGCTCCGTTCACCTGCCTGTTCATCGCGTTCCGGCGGCCCGGCTGTCGTCGCGGGCCGCTGCTGCGCATGGCCGCGCGCGCTGTGGGCCACCGTGCTCGTCACCGCGGTGAGCCAGGCCTGTGCGCAGTGGGGCCGACCGCCGATCGGCTCGACACCGGCGGCGACGCCGACCTCCACGTCTGCCCCTTCGGCAACCAACGCCGCAATCGAGCCGGCAGCCACCGCACCGGTGCCGCAGTGGGGCACGCCATTGCGCGGCGCCACGTCGGCTGGCAAGCCGCTGGCTGGCGGCAAGCTGCCCACCGCGTCCGCAGTGACGACAACACCGGCGCCGCTCGCACTGACCGACTCCGGCGTCGCGTTGAAACTGTCGCGCACCCTGCAGCCGGCACCGACCGGCGAGGCGGCCAAATTGCTGCCGATCGTGGTGCAGGGGCAGTCGTTGCGAGGGCGTCCCGATCTTGACGCCGTTGTTGACGGTGACGCCCGACTGCGCCGCGGCAACCTGGCGATCGCCACTGATCGCCTGACCTACGATCAGGCGGAGGACCTGGCGGTGGCCCGCGGCCACGTGACCATCACGCAGGACAAGAACCATTACAGCGGCGACGAGCTGCAGCTGAAGACGCAGCGCTTCGAGGGGTATTTCCTCAACCCGACCTATTTCTTCGGGCGCACCCAGGCGGGCGGCACGGCGGAGCGCATCGACTTCATCGGCCCGCAGCACTCGGTGGCCACCAATGCCACCTACAGCAGCTGCCCTGCCGACGGCAGCGGGGGCCCGGCCTGGCTGCTCAGCAGCGACCAGATCGACACCAACTTCGACACCAACACCGGCGTCGCGCAGGGTGCGGTGCTGCGCTTTCTGGGCGTGCCCATCCTGTGGGCGCCTGAGCTCAGTTTTCCGCTCACCAACGAGCGCAAGTCGGGCTGGTTGCCGCCGAGCGTGGCGATCGACAGCAATGCCGGGGTGCGCATCGAGGCGCCGTGGTACTGGAACATCGCGCCGAACCGTGACGCCACCTTGACGCCATCGGCCAGCCTGCGCCGAGGGGTCGGCCTGGACAGCGAGTTTCGCTACCTCGAACCCACTTACCACGGGCAGTTCAACGTCAACTTCCTGCCGTACGACAACGTGGCCAACCGCTCGCGCTATTCGATCAGCGCGGCCCATGAGGCGGACTTTTCCGAAGACACGCGGCTGTCCATCAGCATCAAGCGCGTGTCTGATGACAACTACTGGAAAGACTTCCAGCGCGAGCCGGGCACGGTCACGCCGCGCCTGTTGTTGTCCGACATCCAGGCCTCGCATGAGCTGGGCGACTGGTCGACCTATGCACGGGTGCAGCGCTGGCAGGTGCTGCAGGATCCGGACGCGAAGATCATCACGCCGTACCAGCGCCTGCCGCAGATCGGCGCGCGCACGCTGCAGACGGTCGGCAACGGCCTGGAGGTCAGCTTCGAAGGCGAATTCAACCGCTTCACCAACCCGGCATCGACCATCGAGGCGCACCGGCTCGATGGCGACCGGGTGCATGCGCTGACCTTGATCAGCTACCCCTGGGTCACCACGCCGGGCTGGACGCTGACGCCGAAGCTGGCGCTGAACGCGGCGGCCTATTCGATCAGCCGTGCCGCCGTGGTCGGCGGCAACAAGCAGACCTCGCGGGTGATCCCCACCGTCAGCCTGGACAGTGCCTGGGTGCTCGAGCGGGAGTCGAACTGGTTCGGCACCGACTTGCTGCAGACCCTGGAGCCGCGCGTGCTCTACGTTTACACGCCGTATCGAAAGCAGGACAGCTTCCCGATCTTCGACTCCGCGGCGCGCGACCTGAACTTCGAGACCACGTTCAGCGAGAACGCGTTTTCCGGCATCGACCGGGTGTCGGATTCCAATCAGGTGATCGCCGGTGCGACCACACGACTGGTCAACCCGCAAAGCGGCGCGGAGGTCATGCGCCTGGGTGCGGTGCAACGCTACCTGTTGAGCGACCAGCGCATCACGCCGCTGGGCACACCGCTGACGCAACGCGTGTCCGATCTGCTGCTGCTGGGGTCGACCGGTGTGATTCCAAACTGGACCCTGGGCAGCACGCTGCAATACAACCCGCAGATCAACGCGTTCATCAGCTCGACGTCTGGCGTGACCTACTCACCGTCGCCATTTCGCACGGTGAGCTTGATCTACCGACAAGTCCGAGGTGCCAGCCAGCAAGTCGAGGCGGGATGGCAATGGCCGATCTACGGCCGCACGCCCGACCTCAACGGCCAGGCCGACGACAGTCGCGGCAACCTCGGCACCTGCACCGGATCGCTGTACACCGTCGGGCGGATCAACTACAGCACCCGCGACAGCCGGCTCGTCGATGGCATCATGGGGTTCGAGTACGACGCGGGTTGCTGGATCGCCCGCGTGGTGGCCGAACGGCTGTCCACAGGAAGCAGCAACGCGACCACCCGGCTGCTGTTTCAAATCGAATTCGTCGGTTTATCCCGTCTCGGCTCGAACCCGCTTCAGGTGCTGAAGGACAATGTGCCTGGGTATCGCCTTTTGCGCGACGGGCCGCAGGCCACGCAGTCCTCGAATCTTCTGTATGAGTGAACCGTTGAAATCGATCATGGCCGCCTTGCTGACTGCGGGGCTGACCACCCTTGCCGCGATGTCGCCGCCGGCACAGGCGCAGTCCGATCGCCGTGACGAGGGCGCCACGCCGTCCGGCGATTTCATCGTGGCCGTGGTCAACCAGGAACTGGTGACGGCCATCGAAATCGAGCAGCGTCTGGCGCGTGTGCGCGAGAACGCGGCGCGTGCGGGACAGCGCCTGCCGCCGGAGAGCGTGCTGCGCAAGCAGATCCTGGAGGGCCTGATCGACGAACGTGCGCAAATGGCCTATGCCCGTGAGAACGGGCCACGCATCGACGACACCGAGCTCGACCGCGCGGTCGCCAACGTGGCCGCACAGAACAAGGTCACGATGGCGCAGATGCGCGAGCAGCTGGCCAAAGAAGGCATCGCTTTCTCGCGCTTCCGCAAGAATGTGCGCGACCAGATGCTGGTCGAGCGGGTGCGCGACCGGGAGGTGCAGTCGCGCATCCGCATCACCGATGCGGATATTGATGCGTTGCTGGCCAAGCAGCGCGCCGACAACGCGGCGGCGCCCTCGTACAACCTCGCGCAGATCCTGATCCCGGTGCCCGAAAACGCCAGCGCGACGGACGTCGCGCGACTCAAGGGCCGTGCCGAAGCGGCCCTCGCCCGGATTCGTGGCGGCGAAGCGTTCGAGGCTGAGGCCCGAAACATCGCGGCCGACGACTCCGACAAGGCCACCAGCGGCGAGCTCGGCCTGCGCCCCGTCGAGCGCCTGCCGGATGCGTTCATCGAACACGTGCGCGGCCTGAGTTCCGGTCAGACGGCTGCCACCGTGCTGCGCACGGGCGCGGGCTTTCACGTGCTGAAGGTCGTGGAGCGCCGGGACGGCCAGGCTTTCTCGCTGACCGAGACCCACGCGCGCCACATCCTGTTGCGTCCCAATGCGCAGCTCGATCAAGCGGCCGTCATCCGGCAGATGGCCGAGCTGAAGGCGCAGATCGCGTCCGGTGCCGCGACCTTCGAGGCCATTGCCAAAGCACGTTCGGAAGACGGCAGTGCCGCTCAGGGCGGTGACCTGGGCTGGACCATGCCCGGCACCTTCGTGCCGGAATTCGACGACGCCATGACGGCATTGCCGGTTGGTGAGGTGTCCGACCCGGTAATCTCCCGCTTCGGCATCCACCTGATCCAGGTGCTCGAGCGACGTCAAGCGGCACTCGACATCCGACAGGAGCGCGAACAGGCGCGCAATGTGTTGCGCGAGAAGAAGTTCGACGAGGCGTATGCCGAATGGAATCGCGAGCTGCGTCAGCGCACCTACATCGAAATGCGCGAGCCGCCGTTGTGACGATGCGCCTCGCCAGCCACGCTCGGTCCGTGTGAGCCTGCGCGGGCCACGCCACAGCCGCTGATGGCGCACATTGCGCGCAAGCGCTTCGGGCAGCACTTCCTCAACGACCGCTTCGCGATCGAGTCCATCGTGGACGCGATCGCGCCACTGGCGACCGATGCGCTGGTGGAGATCGGTCCTGGCCTGGGAGCCATGACCTTCCCCTTGCTCGACCGGTGTCAGCGGCTCACGGTGATCGAGCTCGACCGCGACCTCGCTGCCCGCCTGCGCCGTCGGACCGAACTGACGGTGATCGAAGCCGATGTGTTGAACGTTGATTTCGATGTGTTGGCGACCGCAGCGCGCCAGCCACTGCGGGTGGTGGGCAACCTGCCCTACAACATCTCGACCCCGATCCTGTTTCACCTGCTGCCATCGGCATCACGGGTGGTCGATCAGCACTTCATGTTGCAAAAGGAAGTCGTCGAGCGCATGGCGGCGGCCCCCGGCAGCAAGACCTACGGCCGGCTGTCGGTGATGCTGCAATGGCGCTACGAGATCGAATCGGTGCTCGATGTCGAGCCCGAGTCCTTCGACCCGCCACCGCAGGTGCGTTCGGCGGTGGTGCGCATGCGGCCCTTGCCGGCGCGAACCGACATCGACGCGGTGCTGCTGGGTGAGATGGTCACGGTGGCGTTTTCGCAACGGCGCAAGGTGCTGCGCAACACCCTCGGCCGCTGGCTCGAAGAACGCGGAGGTGGCGGAGCGTTCGACTTGCAGCGCCGTGCCGAAGAGGTGCCGGTGGCCGAGTACCTGGCGCTCGCCAGCGCGCTGGGCCCACGATGAGCAAGGCGACCTGAAGGCCGCCTTGTCGTTTCACACCATCGAAGGTTCGGCAGTCATCCGCCGAGCGTTGTGTGCATCACGCCGCGTTCAACCACATCGAGGTGTCAAAGGCGCTGCTCATCAGCGGCATGTTCATGCCGAAGCTGGCGTTCGCAGCGGTTTTCGCGGCCGGCTTTGCGGGCTTTTCGCAGGGGCTGGTCGTTTCGGTAGCCCGCTCCCAAGAACCGAGTTCTTGAGAGCGGGCTACTGAAAAGAATAGAAGCACCTGAAGGCTATTTTTCGTTCAGCCCAGAAATCGGCCGCATCGCGAAACACATCGAGCAACTGCTCGCGCGCCTCGCGATCGAAGCGCGGGTTGTCAGGCAACTGCTCCAGCACCACCACGAAGCCGGGTTGCGAGCCCGCCTTGTGCACCAGATCGGTCATGCAGTCGTAGAGGGCATCGAGGTTTTTGCCGAAATGCAAGGGGAACAGGAAGGCCTCGGCGATGGTGTCGAGAACCTCTTGTTTCGACTGGGCCGTCGTCAGGTTGGCGTAGAGGAAATGCTGGTCGGCGTTTTGCGCGGCCAGCATCAGATCCTCGACGCGGTAAGCGCGTATCGATTGGACGATGTTCGATCGGACGGTCTGCAAGAGCATGGACTCGTTCCTCCTGTGGTCAAGTAACTCGCGCGCCGTTCACTGCACGATGCGTTTGAAGCTCGCGTAGTGATCGGCGCTGTAAAAACAGCTCTCGGGTGACTGCCGTTGCTTCCCGCCGCACACGATGCGCCGGGCCCCTCTGTCTCTCACTCCGGGCGACGGCACGGTGTACTCGCGATAAAACCCGCGGGCGTGGTCAGGCAACAAATGCTCCCGGTTGCCGAACACAACCCCGTCCTTGCGGAACGCAAACGGCCCGCCAGAATGAATCAACGCATGGGTTTGTCTCGCTTCCGGCGGCAGTTGTTTCAGTTCAATGACCGAAATTTTTGCCTCGACATCTCTGGCCCAGCACATGCTGGCAGGCAAACAAGCACTGATCAGACAAACCGCCAGCAGCGAGCCGATGACAGAAGCAAGGCGCTTGTAGGAAGCCCGAAGCAGGTCGGACAAAAACACGGGTTATCCCTAAATTGCGAATGGGAGATGTTACCGAATTGGGCGCAAAACCTCAAGCCGGTACATCAATTCAGGGCATGACCTCTTCGTACTAAGTGTTTACTCACATTTAATAAAAGGTAATAAAAAATTGATATCTTGAAATTCTCGGCTGCCGGTCTGCTGCGCCGAAAGATGGTCCTGAGATCGTCACAAAGCCCTGTGAAGGGCCCCAACCGGCACCGGCAGCGGGTTTCTGGGCCTCAGCGAGTGGCGTTGGCGTCTGCCACTGCCAGCGCCGTCATGTTGACGATGCGCCGGACCGTGGCCGAGGCGGTCAGGATGTGCACCGGCTTGGCCGCACCGAGCAGCAGTGGGCCGATCGCGATGCCGCCGCCGGCGGCGGTCTTCAGCAGGTTGTAGGCGATGTTGGCGGCATCGATGTTGGGCAGCACCAGCAAATTCGCTTCGCCGCTCAGTGTGCTCATGGGCATCAGACGCCGGCGGTAGTCGGCATCGAGCGCGGTATCGCCGTGCATTTCGCCATCGACTTCCAGCCACGGCGCGTTTTTTCGCAGCAGTGCCAAGGTGTCGCGCATCTTGACCGCCGACGGGTGATTGCTCGAGCCGAAGTTGCTGTGCGACAGCAAGGCCGCCTTGGGCCGCAGCCCCAGACGCACCATTTCCTCGGCCGCCATCGTCGTGATTTCGGCGAGCTGTTCGGCCGTCGGGTCATAGTTGATGTGGGTGTCCACCAACATGATCTGGCGATCCGGCAGCAGCAGGGTGTTCATGCAGGCGTAGGTGTTGGCCCCTTCTCGCTGCCCGATCACCTGATCGATGTAGTTCAGGTGATAGGCTGTGTTGCCCCAGGTGCCGCACAGCATGCCGTCGACTTCGCCTTTGTACAACAGCATCGAGCCGATCAGCGTCAGGCGCCGGCGCATCTCAATCTTGGCGATCTGCTCGGTGATGCCTTTGCGTGCGGTGAGCTGGTGGTAGGTTTGCCAGTAGTCGCGGTAGCGGTGGTCGTTGTCGGTGTTGACCAGGTCGTAGTCGCGGCCGGCCTCAAGGCGCAGGCCGAACTTCTCGATGCGGGCGGCGATGACATCCGGGCGCCCGATCAGCGTCGGGCGGGCCAGCTCTTCATCGACCACGATCTGGGCGGCGCGCAACACGCGCTCTTCTTCACCCTCGGCATAGGCGATGCGCTTTTTCTGTGCGCGCTTGGCCAGGTTGAAGATCGGCTTCATCGTCGTGCCGGAGGCGTAGACGAAGCTTTGAAGCTTGTCGCGATAGGCCTGCATGTCGCGCACCGGCCGGGCCGCGACGCCGGAATCGGCCGCAGCCTGGGCCACGGCGGGTGCAATCTTGATCATCAGCCGTGGGTCGAACGGCTTCGGGATCAGGTACTCCGGCCCGAAGCTCAGGTTCGCGCCGGCATAGGCGGCGGCCACCACCTCGCTCTGCTCGGCCTGCGCCAGCTCGGCGATCGCATGCACCGCGGCGATCTCCATCTCCACCGTGATCGTCGTCGCACCCGAATCCAATGCGCCGCGGAAGATGTACGGAAAGCACAGGACGTTGTTGATCTGGTTCGGGTAGTCGGTGCGGCCGGTTGCGATGATCGCGTCGCTGCGCACTTCCTTGATCTCCTCGGGCAGGATTTCCGGCGTCGGGTTGGCCAGCGCGAAGATGACCGGGTTCGGCGCCATCGTCGCGACCACCTCCTTCTTCAGCACGCCGCCGGCGCTCAAGCCGAGGAAGACGTCGGCGCCGCGCATCACCTCGGCCAAGCTGCGCAGGGTGGTCTTCTGTGCGAAGACGATCTTGTCCTCGTCCATCAGCTCGGTGCGGCCTTCGTAAACGACACCGGCCAGGTCGGTGACCCAGATGTTCTCGCGCGGCAGGCCCAGCTTCACCAACAGCGCCAGGCAGGCCAGCGCGGCAGCGCCTGCGCCCGAGGTGACCAGTTTGATCTCCTTGATGTCCTTGCCGGTCACCCGCAAGGCATTCAACACCCCGGCGCCGACCACGATGGCCGTGCCGTGCTGGTCGTCGTGGAAGACCGGAATCTTCATCCGCTTGCGCAGCGCGCGCTCGACGTAGAAGCAGTCCGGCGCCTTGATATCCTCGAGGTTGATGCCGCCGAAGGTGGGTTCCAGCGCGGCAATGCAGTCGATCAGCTTGTCGAGGTTGCGTTCAGCCAGCTCGATGTCGAACACATCGATGCCGGCGAACTTCTTGAACAACACCGCCTTGCCCTCCATCACCGGCTTGGCCGCCAGGGGTCCGATGTCGCCCAGCCCGAGCACCGCGGTGCCGTTGGTGATCACGGCAACCAGGTTGCCGCGCGCGGTGTATTTGTAGGCATTGGCCGGGTCGGCGACGATTTCTTCACAGGCCGCTGCGACGCCGGGGGAATACGCCAGGGCCAGGTCACGCTGGTTGACCAGTTGCTTGGTCGGCGCGATCGCGATCTTGCCCGGTGTCGGGAACTCGTGATATTCGAGCGCCGCACGCCGCAGCTCGGCGTGCTTGATGTCGTTGGATGTGGTCATGAAAAGTCCCTCAGGAGCCGGCCTGTCCGGCGTATCGGTGTGCCCGACGATACGCCCGTGCGCGCGGCGAGAATGCGTTGATGTCGCTCGGCGAATTCGACCTCATCAAGAAGTATTTTGACCGCCCGGCACGGCGCGCGGCGTTGGGCATCGGCGACGACTGCGCGGTGCTGGCTGTGCCGTCGGGCATGCAGCTTGCGACCTCGTGCGACATGCTGGTCGAGGGCCGGCATTTCCTATCGACGCTTGCCCCCGAGCGGCTGGGCCACAAGGCGCTGGCGGTCAACCTGAGCGATCTGGCCGCCTGCGGCGCCGAGCCGCAGGCATTCACCCTGGCTCTGGCCTTGCCCCGCGTCGACGAGGCGTTTCTGGCCGGTTTCTCGCGTGGGCTGTTCGCCTTGGCCGATGCCCACGGCTGCGAGCTGATCGGTGGCGACACGACGCGCGGCCCGCTGAACATCTGCATCAGTGTGTTCGGCCAGGTGCCGGTGGCCGGCGCGCTGCTGCGTTCGGGTGCGCGGGTCGGCGACGACCTTTATGTCAGCGGCGCCCTGGGCGATGCGCGTCTAGCGCTTGAAGTCTTTCGCGGCACACTGACGCTGGCGGGAGGCGACTTCGAGACGGTCCGCCGCGCAATGGAAATGCCGCAGCCGCGCGTCGCGCTCGGGCAGGCGCTGCGCGGTGTGGCGAGCAGCGCGATCGACCTGTCCGATGGCCTGCTTGGGGATCTGAGCCATGTGCTGCGACGCTCCGGTGTCGACGCGGTTGTCGAAATCGATGCGCTGCCGTGCAGCGCCGTGCTGCGCGCGCAACCGGTGGCGGTTCAGCGCCTGTGTACTTTGTCCGGTGGTGACGACTACGAGCTCTTGTTCACCGCGCCACCGGCACGCGCACCGCAGGTGTCTGCAGCCGGCATCGCGGCCGGGGTCGCGCTGACGCGCATTGGCCGCATCGTGGGGCGTGCTGCTGCGGGACACGCGGCACACACCGCACTGGTCGATGCCAAGGGCTATGCGGTGATGCATCACGCGGCATCGTTCGACCATTTCCGCGCATGAGCGGGCCGGGCCGTTCCCAAGCGCTCGTCCCGCAGCGCACAGCGCACAGCGCGCAGGGCAGTCCAGTGAGCGACGCCATGGACCTGCCCGGAACGACACCGCGTCGACCGACGGTGCGACTGATGCTCAGCCACCCGGCGCACTCGATCGCGCTGGGCTTCGGCAGCGGCCTGTCGCCCGTCGCGCCGGGCACCGTTGGCACGTTGTGGGCCTGGATCGCGTTCCTGCTGATGCAGCCACACCTGAGTACGCCGCAGATGGCTGCGCTGCTGCTGCTCAGCTTCTTCATCGGCTGGTGGGCCTGCACCGTCACCGCCACCGCGTTGGCGATGCCAGACCCCGGCCCCCTCGTCTGGGACGAGGTGTTGGCCTTCTGGCTGGTGCTGTGGCTGGTGACGCCGGCCGGCCTGCTCGCCCAGGGCGTTGCCTTCGCGCTGTTCCGCTACTTCGACGCCGCCAAGCCGGGCCCGGTGGCCTGGGCCGACCGGCTCTTCAAGGGGCGACGCGGCCAGCCCATCGGCTGGGCGCAGGGTTTCGGCATCCTGTTTGATGATCTGGTCGCGGCGCTGTGTACCCTGCTGGTCATCTCGCTGTGGCGCTTTGGCGCGGCGATGCTCTGACGTGGCCGATGAACGAACTCGATCCGAACCAAAGCGCGCTGGTCCTCGCACTCGCGGATGCCTTGCGAGCACGCGGGTGGCGGCTGGCCACGGCCGAGTCATGCACCGGCGGCCTGATCGCGGCGGCCTGCACCTCGGTGGCAGGCTCCAGCGACTGGTTCGAACGTGGTGTGGTCAGTTATTCGAACGCGGCTAAAACCGAGCTGCTCGGCGTGCCTGAGGCCCTGATCGAACAGCATGGTGCGGTCAGCGAGGCCGTCGCCAACGCGATGGCGATCGGCTCGTTGCAGCGCTCGCAGGCACAGCGTGCCGTCGCCGTTACCGGCATCGCGGGGCCGGGTGGCGCCACGCCGGGCAAGCCGGTCGGCACCGTGTGGCTGGCGGTCGCCGGCCGCAACAGCTCGGCTGCTGCTGCCGAGGTTCAGGTCACCTTGCTGCAGCTGGCGGGCGACCGCGCTGCCGTGAGACATCAGACGGTGACGCAGGCGCTGCGGGCCCTGATCGCCTCGCTGTGACGATCCTGCTCGCCACTGACTTCGACGCCCCGGCGCTTGGCCGGTGGCGCGGCCTGCTGCAAGCCGCGCTGCCCGTTGAGCGCATCGTCACCGATCGCCAGGCGGTGGACGCCGCCGAGATCGACATCGCGATCGTCGCCAACCCACCGCCTGGCGTGCTGCAAGGGCTGGCCCATCTGCGGTTGATCCAGTCGCTGTGGGCCGGCATCGACAAACTGCTGGGCGACACCAGCCTGCCACCCGCAGTGCCGATCGCCCGGATGGTCGATCCGGCGATGAGCACCGCGATGGCCGAGACCGCGCTGTGGGCGGTGCTCAGCCTGCACCGCGGCTTCTTTACCTATGCCGCGCAGCAGCGAACGCCGACCTGGCAGCCCCTGCCGCAGCGGCGCGCCGACGAGATGGCGGTCGCTGTGCTGGGCCTGGGCGAGATGGGCCGCTGCGTCGCGCTGCGGCTGGCCGCACAGGGTTACCGCGTCAACGGCTGGAGCGGGCGGCCGACTGAGTTGCCGCCGGTCACCACACACCATGGCGACGCGGCGCTGACCGGCATGCTGCGCGACGCCGACATCGTCATCAACCTGCTGCCGTTGACGCCCGTCACCTGCGGCCTGTTCTGTGCCGCCCGCCTCGAGGCAATGCGCCCGGGCGCGAGCCTGATCAACCTGGCGCGCGGTGCGCATGTCGTCGATGTCGACCTGCTCGCCGCACTCGACAGCGGGCACCTGCAGCACGCGGTGCTCGATGTGTTCAACACTGAGCCGCTGCCCGGCGATCACCGCTATTGGCGGCACCCGAAAGTCACCGTGCTGCCGCATGCCGCGGCGCAGACCGACGCGCGGAGTGCCGCCGACATCGCGGCAGGCAATGTGCGCCGGCTGCGCGCCGGGGAGGCGGTGCAGAACCTGGTGGATCGGACGCGGGGTTACTGAGCCTCGGTGGCGTTGTGGTCGGGGCTCAACCCTGCAAGGCCAGCCGCGGCAGCACCACCGCGCGGCCGCCACGGCGTGCGGCCGGCGGTGCCGAGGTGCTTTGCAACACCATCAGCAGCAACCGCTTCAGCCCGTCCCATGGCTCCAGTGGCCAGTCGGGGTGCTTCAGGCCCTTGACCAGGCCATCGCAGATCTGCGCGGCATACAGCAGCTGGGCCAGTGCGGCCTCGGTGAACAGCGGCAGCGCGCGCTCGAACAGCTGCTCCTTCTGGCCCCAGACACGCGCCTCGCGCAGTGCCAGCGGCAGTGGTCGACCGGCAGTCATCGCGTCGTGCACCCGCTTGAGCGCGCGCACGTCCTCGGCCAGCGTCCAATGCACCAGCACCGCCGCCTCGCCCTCGGCGCGCAGGCCGTCCAGCATGCGCAGCGCCCGTGTCACCTGCCCGGCCAGCACGGCTTCGCCGAGCTTGAACACGTCATAGCGGGCCACGTTCAGCACTGCCGCCTCGACCTGCTCGAAGCTCAGTTCGCCAGGTGGGTGCAGCAGCGCGAGCTTCTGGATTTCCTGGTGCGCTGCCAGCAGATTGCCTTCGACGCGGTCGGCGAAGAACGCCAGCGTGCGCGGCCCAGCCTCGCCGCCCTGCACCCGCTGGCCCTGCGCGCCCAGCCGCTGCGCGATCCACTGCGGCAGCGCGTGGCGCTCGACCGGGTCGACACGCAGCGTGACGCCGGCCCCATCGAGGGCGCTGAACCAGGCGCTTTGCTGCTGCTGGCGGTCGAGCTTCGGCAGCTGCACGATCGTCACCACCTCGTCGCACAGCATCTGGCAATAGCGTTGCAGCGCTTCGGAGCCGTCCTTGCCCGGCTTGCCGGAAGGGATGCGGATCTCGACGAGCTGCTTGTCCGCGAACAGGCTCATCGCCTGCGAGGCGCCGAGCAGCGCGCTCCAGTTGAAATGCGCGCCCGACACCGCATGCACCTGTCGTTCACCGTACCCGGCGCAGCGCGCCGCCGCACGCAGCGCGTCGCAGGCCTCCTGCATCAGCAGCGGCTCGTCACCCCAGACGGTGTACAGCGGCCGCAGCCCCCTCTGCAGGTGCGTGCCGATCTGGTCGAGGCGCAGCTGCATTGACGGTTACGGTTGAGATGAGGGTTGAACCATGCTCACAGCGCCGGCACCGCAGCCAGCCGCCGCATGATCTGCGACACGATGTCGGTCTGCATCTCGCGGTACAGCAGGGCTTCCTCCTGCTCTTTCGCCAACGCATCGGATTCGTTGTAGCTGATGTCGCGCCCGAGCAGCAGCTCGGTCGGCCCGATCAGTTCACGGTCGGACGATGGCGCACGCAGCTTGAAGGTGAAGCGCACGCGCAGGCTGATCTGGCGCACCTGACCGGCCGAGGTGGTCGCGACCACGTTGCGTTCCCGGCGGTCCGAGATCGCCTCCAGCACCACCTGCGCTTCGCCCCCCGAATCGACGACCAGGGTGGTCTTGCTGGCATTGATGGCCCGGCGCAATTCCTTTTCCAGCGGCGAATGCGGCTTGAACCCCGTGAGCTGCACCGTGCGGAACTTCAGCTCCTGCGCGCCGCGCAGCTGGAAGCCGCAGCCGGCGAGTGGCGCGACGGCAAGTGATGCGGCGGTGATCAACCAGTCGCGGCGCCCCGCGGATGTGTTGGGGTCGGGCAGGGCGATCGGGTGCGTGGGCATCGGCGGGCAGGTCTCAGAGCACCACATTGACCAGGCGGCCGGGCACGACGATGACGCGCTTGACCGGCGCGCCGTCGGCGAACTTCAGCAATTCGGGGCTGGCCAGTGCGGCCTTCTCGATCGCCGCCTTGTCGGCACCGGCGGGCACGGTGATCGCACCGCGCAGCTTGCCGTTGACCTGCAGCATCAGTTCGATTTCATCCTGCAGCAGCGCAGCCTCGTCGACCTCAGGCCAGGGCGCATCGAGCAGGTCGCCGTAGACGGTGGCGTAACCGAGCTCGTTCCACAGCGTCCAGGTGGTGTGCGGGCAGGCCGGGTACAGCGCGCGCAGCAGGATGCCGTAGCCCTCGCGCAGCACCGGCGCGGCGCCAGCGTCCTTGCAGGCT
>JANXTP010000286.1 GCA_025352345.1 Burkholderiales bacterium
CGACCTCGAGTTCCGGGCTTTCCAGGAATCGCGGCGCGCCCTGGGCGACAGCACGCTGACCCCGACCGACCGGCTGAACGGCCGCTCGGTGCTCTGAACATTCGCTGATCCTGGCAAGCCAGGTTCTGCCTCGCCCGGTGAGCCCGGGAGGCGCTGCTCAGTGCAGCATGAACGCCGACACCAGTTCGACCGGGCGGTGCTGGGTCAACCAGCCCACCGACCAGTTCGCAAAGGCGTCCGCCGGCATCGGCTTGCCCATGTGATAACCCTGCGCCTGATCGCAGTTGAGCTCACGCAACATGTCCCAGGTTCGTGCGTTCTCGACCCCTTCGGCCACGACGGTCAGGCCCAGATTGTGTGCGAGATCGATCGTTGAGCGGACGATCTTCGCGTCGTCGGCGTCGTTTTCCATGCTCTTGACGAAGGACTGATCGATCTTCAGTTCGTCCACCGGCAGCCGCTTCAGGTAGGCCAGTGACGAGTAGCCGGTGCCGAAGTCGTCGATCGACAGCTTGAAGCCCAGCGCGCTGAGGCGGTCCAGTGTGGCCTGGGCGCGCTGCGGGTCGTCCATGATCGCGCTCTCGGTGATCTCCAGGCAGAACGCTTCGGCCGGCACCTGGTGCTTGACCAGCAGCGCATCGAATTTCTGCGGCAGTTCCTGATCGAGCAGGTCGCGCGTGGACAGGTTCACTGACAGCGTGATCATCAAGCCCTCGGCATGCAGCGTGCGCCAGTGGCGTGCGGCTTCCTCGAAGATCCACATCGTCAGCACGCGGATGAAGCCGGTCTGCTCAGCGAACGGGATGAACTGCATCGGCGGCACCAGGCCGCGCTGCGGATGCTGCCAGCGCACCAGCGCTTCAGCGCCGACCACCACGCCGGTGCTGAGAGACAGCTTCGGCTGCAGGAACAGGCGCAGCTGATTCTCGCTGACCGCTTGTCGCATCTCGGTCAGCAGCGACAGGGTCTGTGCGCTGGCGGCGTCGATCGTCGGGTCGTACATCAACGCGCCGGCGTTGCGCTGCTTGGCGGAATACATCGCCACTTCGGCGCGGCTGATCAACGCATCGGCATCGTCGGCATGTTGTGGCCAGCAGGCCATGCCAATGCCGGCACCCATGTCGACGGTGTGTTCTTCCAGCGTCAGCGGCGCATCGAAGGCACTGGCGATGCGCCGCGCCACGGTCTGCGCGAGCTCAGCATCGCCATGGCGCAGCAGGATCGCGAATTCATCGCCGCCCAAGCGGGCCGCCAAATCACCGCCGCACACCGACTGATGCGCCAGGCGCCCGGCGACCTGAACCAGCAGCAGATCGCCGAAGCGGTACCCGAGCACATCGTTGACATGCTTAAAGCGGTCGAGGTCGAGCATCAGCACTGCGACAGACGGCGGGACGGACGACCCTGGCGAGGCACGTCTCTGTTGCGCGGCCGCAATCGCACTGCACACCGCATCGCGAAACTGTGCCCGGTTCGGCAGTCCGGTCAGCGTGTCCCAATACGCCAGCTTCAGGATTTCTTCCTTCTGGGCCGACACGCTGACGCGCATCCGCTCAAAGGCCTGCGACAGCTGCCCGATCTCGTCGTGACGCTGCTCGTCGCCGATCGGCGTCGCGTAGTCACCAGCGCCGAGGCGGTCGGCCGCGGCGGCCAGCCGGTGCAGCGGGGTGATCATCCGGTGCGCCGTGAACGAACTGCCGACGCCAAACACCAGGCAACTGATCACGGTGGTGACCAGCAAGGCCACCTGCAAATCGCGCGGAATGCGTGTCGCCACGTCGACCGACAAGGAGGTCAGCGCCAGCACGCCACCGTTGGCAGCATCCATCGCCAACCAGCGCGGGTGCACGCCGAGCTCCTCGCCATCGGCCATCACCGACGTCATGCCCGAGCCTGCCAGAACCAGCCCCCAGGCGTGATGCGACAACCCGTCGGTGCTGTTGCTGGGCAGGTTCGACAACTTCACCTGCCAGGCATCGGTCGCATGGCTGCGGGTCAGCAGCGTCACCTGCACGGCGGCCAGCGCCTGCATGTCACTGAGCAGCCGCTCGTCGATCGGGAAACCCATCAGCACCCAGCCCACCACCACCGGCGCCTTGATCGGCACCATCACGAACTGGTACGGCTGGTCGGACAGCAGGCCGATCTCGCTGGTGGTTGCGTCGCCCGCCACGCCAGGCCGAGTCATCTGGCTCGCCAGGCGTGCGGCCAGCGGGCCGAGTGTATCGAGGTGATCGCCGGTGCTCGCCTGCAGGGCCAGCGCGGTGTCGTACAGCGCCACCCGTGTGGCGCCGATGCGCCGCCCGTGATTTTCCAGCGCCGACACGATGGTGTCGGTGTCCTTCGAATGAATCACTTCGCGGAACCCGAAATCGGCTGCCAGCAGCCGGGCGCCATCGGTGAGCTTTTGCGCACGCTGGGTCAACAGGCTGTGCAGCACGCGATCGCCGACGTCGAGGCGAGCGGGCAGCTCTTGCTGGGCGTGACTCGACAGGCTGGCACGCAGCGCCGAGAACCCGGCCAGTTGCACCACCAGCAACAGCCCCAGAAAGGTCGCAATCAGCCTCGCTTTCAGCGAGCGGCGCATCAAGCTCGCGAAACCAGTCATGGCTGAGGCGCCAATGGGTTTGCGCCGATCTCCAGTCGCGCGGCTTTTTCGATGTTGGCGGCACCAACGGTCAATGGTTGGCTCGTGCCGTCGGAGGTGTCCGGCAGCCCCGGATGCCAGACTTTGAGGCGGTAGCTGCCCGCAGTCACCGCGTTGACTCGGGCAATGCCCTCTGCGTCGGTCACGCCATAAAAAGGCGTGTCGACCACGACGATCCAGGCGGCCATCTGGTCGTGGATGTTGCAGCCCAACACCGCAATGCCCGCCTTATCGAACAGCACCGGCTGGCTGGGAACACCGGCGTAGAGCTTCAGCTCGAAGTTCTTGGTTGGGGAAAACGAATAGACATGGTGGCGCACCGTGTCCTGGTTCGGGAATGCGACCGGCGTGCCCGCAGTCACGACGCTGACGCGCGGGACGAACTGGCGTTTGAACTGAGCCACCTGGGCCGAGGGCAACGGTTGCACCGCGAGCTTGCCGCTGATCGGCTCGATCAGCACCACCGCCTGCGGCAGCGGCTTGCCGGCGCCGTCGGTCACCGCCACCGTCACCACGCCAGCGCAAGCACTGCCACAGCACAGCAACGGCGCGATCGCGCGCCACAGACGACCACGCCAGCGCGCATGGCTCACGCTGAAGCTGGGGAGGAACCGCAGGGAAAACGCAGCAGGTATGGCGCGGTTCATTGGGGAGGTAATGCAGTATCTGGAGACACGTTATACGCACAACACGGTGGCGAGGATGCGCCACCATCCGCCTTGTTTTCGGCCGCTCAGCCGCCGACTTGAACCTCGGCGATCACGCCCCCGCCCAAGCACACCTCGCCGTCGTACACCACCGCCGACTGTCCCGGCGTGGCGGCCCACTGGGCTGCGGAGAATTGCAGCGCAAAACGCCCGGCCACTGTGGAGTCTGTGGCCGACGCCAGAGTGCAGCTGGCGTCGGCCTGCCGATAGCGTGTCTTGGCGGCCAGCCCACCGGCCGGCGGCGGCCAGCCCGCGACCCAGCTGGCGTCGTCGGCCACCAGCGTTGTGCTTTGCAACCACGGGTGGTCGTGACCCTGCACGACATACAGCGTGTTGCTGTCCATGTCCTTGCGCGCGGTGAACCAGGGGGCGTGGTTGCCCTCGCCGCGCACGGCGGTGCCTGCCTTCCCGCCCCGAGGCTTCAGCCCGCCGATGCCGATGCCCTTGCGCTGGCCCAGCGTGTAGAAGCTCAGGCCGACGTGCTCGCCGATGACCCGGCCGCGGTCGTCCTTGATCGGCCCCGGCGTATGCGCGAGGTAGCGGTTGAGGAATTCGCGAAACGGCCGCTCGCCGATGAAGCAGATGCCGGTGCTGTCCTTCTTCTTCGCATTCGGCAGACCGATCTCGGCGGCAATGCGGCGCACCTCGCTCTTCGGCAGTTCGCCGACAGGGAACAGTGTTTTCGACAGCTGGGCCTGGTTCAGGCGGTGCAGAAAATAGCTCTGGTCCTTCAGCGAATCCAGGCCCTTGAGCAACTGAAACGTGCCGTTTACCGGCCGCACCCGCGACGCATCAGCAGTGCTCGGATCCGCCGGTACCCGTCGGACACGCGCGTAGTGACCCGTCGCGATGCACTCCGCGCCGAGCCGCATCGCATGGTCGAGGAAGGCCTTGAACTTGATCTCGGCGTTGCACAGTACATCGGGGTTCGGCGTGCGGCCGGCCTGGTATTCGCGCAGGAAGTCGGCGAAGACCCGGTCCTTGTAATCGGCCGCGAAGTTGACGTGCTCGATCTCGATGCCCAGCACGTCGGCGACCGAGGCGGCATCGAGAAAATCCTGGCGCGAGGTGCAATAGCCGTCGTCGTCACCCGGTCCACCAGCGGGCCGATCGTCATCCTCCCAGTTCTTCATGAAGATGCCGATCACCTCGTGGCCCTGCTGCTTCAGCAGATGGGCGCTGACCGCCGAATCGACGCCCCCGCTCAATCCGACGACGACCCGCCGCCTCTCACTCATGGTGCCAAGTCCGGCATGTAGACGCTCGCCTCGGTGGTGATCAGCGCTAACGGATAGCGGCGCCCGGCCACGTGGTCTTCGATGCTTTGCAGCACCATCGTGCTGCGGTGGCACGCGGTGCTGGCCCGCACGTCGGCCAGCGTCATCCACAAGGTGCGCACAATGCCGCGGTCGAGCGCACGATCCGGCAGCGGCTCGCCCACGGCACCTGCAAAAGTGATGCGCAGGTAGGTCACATCCTCGCCACGCGCCGGACGCTGGAAGCGCCCGAGGTAGATGCCGACCACCGCTTGCGGAGTGAACACACAGGCCGTTTCCTCCAGTACCTCGCGCACCACGCCTTCCTGCGGCGACTCACCCGGGTCGAGGTGCCCGGCCGGGTTGTTCAGCCGCAGTCCCTCAGGTGTGTGCTCCTCGATCAGCAGAAAACGACCCTCTCGCTCAATGACTGCCGCCACGGTGACGTTGGGTTTCCAGCGCTTTTTCATAAGCGGACATGGTAGCGGTGGGCCGTGTATCGACCGGACGCCGGGGTTGCTTTCAGATCCTCGGCCCACTGGGCCGGGATGACCAGCGGCTGAGAGCCCCGTAATCTGGGGACAATAGCGACAATGAGTGCGCAGCGCAGGGGCCGCGCCCGATGGTTCTGAGGAGGCATTGATGCTGATAGGCGTTCCGCTCGAAACGGCGGCTGGGGAAACACGCGTGGCCGTCACGCCCGAAACTGCCAAGAAGCTGAAGGCCCTGGGACACACCTTGCGCATCCAGTCGGGTGCCGGTGTAGCCGCCAGCGCCACCGACGAGGCCTACGCCGCCGTCGGCGCCGAGATCACCGATGCGCCGGGTGCCTTCGGCTGCGAACTGGTGCTGAAGGTGCGTGCGCCTTCGGCTGCCGAACTGACGCAGATCAAGCCGGGCACGGCGCTGGTCGGCATGCTCAACCCGTTCGATGCCGACGGCCTGCAACGCCTGGCCGCGGCCGATTTGACCAGTTTCGCGCTCGAGGCCGCGCCGCGCACCACCCGTGCGCAAAGCATGGACGTGTTGAGCTCGCAGGCCAACATCGCCGGCTACAAGGCGGTGATGATTGCCGCTGATCGTTACCAAAGATTCTTCCCGATGCTGATGACCGCGGCCGGCACGGTGAAGGCCGCGCGGGTGGTGATCCTGGGCGTCGGCGTGGCCGGGCTGCAGGCGATCGCCACCGCCAAGCGCCTCGGCGCGGTGATCGAGGCCAGCGACGTACGGCCGAGCGTGAAGGAGCAGGTCGAATCGCTGGGCGCCAAGTTCATCGAGGTGTCCTACGACACCCCGGAGGAAAAGGAAGCCGCCGTCGGCGTCGGTGGCTATGCCAAACCGATGCCGCAGAGCTGGCTGGACCGGCAAAAGATCGAGGTCGCCAAGCGGGTGGCGGCGGCCGACATCGTGATCTCCACCGCCTTGATTCCAGGTCGCGCCGCGCCCACGCTGATCACCGAGGACATGGTCAAGGCGATGAAGCCAGGGTCGGTGATCGTTGACATCGCGGCGGGGAAAGGGCCGAACGGCGGCGGCAACTGTCCGCTGTCAGAGGCCGACAAGACAGTGATCAAGCACGGCGTCAGCATCGTCGGGGAAACCAACCTGCCAGCGCTGGTGGCTGCCGATTCGAGCGCGCTGTACGCCCGCAACGTGATCGACTTCCTGAAGCTGGTGATCACCAAGGAAGGCGCGTTCAACGTGCCGATGGATGACGACATCGTGGCGGCCTGCCTGATGACCCAGTCCGGTGAAGTCAAGAGAAAGTAAGAACATGGAACACGAGATCGTCTCCCACACCGTCACCAACCTGATCATCTTCGTGCTGGCGATCTACGTCGGCTTCCACGTCGTGTGGACCGTCACGCCGGCGCTGCACACGCCGCTGATGGCGGTGACCAATGCGCTGTCGGCGGTCGTCATCGTCGGCGCGATGCTCGCCGCGGCACTCACCGAAGGGCCGCTCGGCAAGACGATGGGCGTGCTGGCAGTGGCGCTGGCCGCGGTCAACATCTTCGGCGGCTTCCTCGTCACGCGGCGAATGCTGGAGATGTTCAAGAAGAAGGAGAAGAAAGCCCCGGCTCCCGACGATGCAGCAGCAGGGAAAGCCAAATGAGTTTGAACCTCGTCTCGCTGCTGTACCTGATCGCCAGCGTCTGCTTCATCCAGGCCTTGAAGGGCCTGAGCCACCCGACGACCTCGATCCGCGGCAACGTCTTCGGCATGACCGGCATGGCGATCGCCGCGGTCACGACAGCGCTTTTGATCGTCAAGCTGGCCGACGGCAACGCGCTCGGCCTCGGCTGGGTGCTGCTGGGGTTGATGGTTGGTGGCGGCTACGGCGCCTATCGGGCGAAAACGGTCGAGATGACGAAGATGCCCGAGCTGGTGGCCTTCTTCCACAGCATGATCGGTCTGGCTG
>JANXTP010000308.1 GCA_025352345.1 Burkholderiales bacterium
TCTCGCGCGGCGCATCGTGCGCGAGATACGAAGGATCGCAACCGCCATCGAGCATCCGGCACAGCCAGTACAGCGCGGCGTCGGGATGGGAGCCGCGCACCGACTTGTGCAACGCCGAGATCTGGTCGTAGAAGTGCTCACCACCGTTGTCGAAGCGCCGACCGCTCGTCGTCAGTGCGTTCTTGACGAATGGCGCATCGATCATTTGCAACGCGGCGGCACGCGCTGCGGTGTCCGTTTGCTCCAGCAGATTCAGCAAGCGCCGGGCGTCGCCATCGGCGTAACCGACCAGCACATTGACGGCTGCATCGTCGAGCTGAAGGTGGGCCATGAAGGTGTCGTGCGCACGTCTGAACAACTGGCGCAGTTCATCCTCCGTCAAGGCTTCGAGGACATACACCTGTGCGCGCGACAGCAGCGCCGAGTTCACCTCGAACGACGGGTTCTCCGTCGTTGCGCCGATGAACACGACCAGCCCCGATTCGACGAAAGGCAGCAGCCCATCCTGCTGGCTCTTGTTGAACCGGTGGATTTCATCGACGAACAGAATCGTCTTCCTGCCCTGCGCGAGGTTCTGTTCGGCCTGCGCCATGGCCTCACGGATGTCCTTGACGCCGGAGAACACGGCGGACAAGGCGATGAACTCGTACTGGAAGGCCGAGGCCGTGAGGCGCGCCAGCGTCGTCTTGCCGACGCCCGGTGGGCCCCACAGGATCATCGAGTGCGGCTTGCCGGACTCGAACGCCAGCCGCAACGGCTTGCCCGCGCCGATCAGGTGCGACTGACCGATCACCTCGTCCAGCGTCTTCGGTCGCAAGGCCTCGGCCCACGGTGCCGTCGGCGCTGCAGCAAACAGATCAGCCACGCCCTTGCCCTTCGCTGAGCGACCTCACCGAAACCTCACTGCTCAAGGACATCGACGCCCTTCGGAATGACGAACTTGAAGCTCTCCGGAGGCAACTCGATGTTGGCATTGAACTGCGCGAACGTCAGCCGCGAACGCTGCGCGAAGTTGTCGGTGATCTCGACCGCGGCGAGTTGCTTGCCCTTGAAGCCGATGCGCATCGATTCGAAGGCGCCGTCCTTGGTTTTCGGCGTGGCCTTGGCCCAGTCGAGCCCGTCTTTCGACGGCTCGGCAACGACGTCGAAGTCGCGGCTCAGGTCACCGCCGGCCAGCAAGGCGGCAGGCGTCGCACCCAGCGCCTGCGAGAACTTGCGGCTGCTGACCTGATTCAGGTCGCTGTCGTAGAGCCAGACCTTCTGACCGTCGGCGACGATCAATTGCTCGAACGGCTTGGTATAGGCGAACCGAAAGCGATCGGGGCGGGCAAATTCGAAGCTGCCGCTCGATGTCTTGGTCTTGGCCCCGTCGGGCGAGGTGACGGTCTGGGTGAAGGTGGCGCGACCGGTCTTCACCTGTTGCACGAAAGCCTTCAGCGCCTCGGCCGCGTCGGCGTGCGCCGCGATCGGTACCAGCGTCAGCGCGCTCCATGCCACAAGCCACCCGCAGGCGCGCTTCATTCGCTGCGCGCCGGAACGATGATGTCGCGGTTGCCGTTGCTGCCCATGCTGGATACGAGCCCGGATTTCTCCATTTGTTCCAGCAGCCGCGCCGCGCGGTTGTAACCAATGCGCAGGTGGCGCTGCACCAGCGAGATCGAGGCACGCTTGTGCTGCAGCACGATGGCCACGGCGTTGTCGTACATCGGATCGCTCTCGTTGCCGGGCCCACCGCCGTCGTTGACGGCGATCTCGCCCGAGTCGCCGTCGAGAGTGCCCCCTTCGAGGATGCCGTCGATGTAGTTCGGCTCACCCTGGCTCTTCAGGTAAGCCACGACGCGGTGCACCTCGTCGTCGCTGACGAAGGCGCCGTGCACGCGCACCGGCAGCCCGGTGCCCGATGCCATGTAGAGCATGTCGCCCATGCCCAGCAGCGCCTCGGCGCCCATCTGGTCGAGGATGGTGCGGCTGTCGATCTTGCTGCTGACCTGGAAGCTCAGCCGCGTCGGGATGTTGGCCTTGATCAGGCCGGTGATCACATCGACGCTCGGGCGCTGCGTGGCCAGAATCAAATGGATGCCGGCGGCGCGGGCCTTCTGCGCCAGCCGGGCGATCAACTCTTCGATCTTCTTGCCAATCACCATCATCAGGTCGGCCAGTTCGTCGATGACGATCACCACGTGCGGCAGCCGCTGCAGCGGCTCTGGCGCCTCCGGTGTCAGGCTGAACGGGTTGGGCAAAGTATCGCCACGATCCACCGCCTCGTCGATCTTCTTGTTGTAGCCAGCGAGGTTGCGCACACCCAGCTTGCTCATCAGCTTGTAGCGGCGCTCCATCTCGCCCACCGCCCAGTTCAGCGCGTTGGCGGCCTGCTTCATGTCGATGACCACAGGGCACAGCAGGTGCGGGATGCCTTCGTAGACGCTCATCTCGAGCATCTTCGGGTCGATCAGGATCAGCCGCACATCGCGCGCCTCGGCCTTGTAGAGCAGGCTCAGGATCATCGCGTTGATGCCCACCGACTTGCCAGCGCCGGTGGTGCCGGCCACCAGGCAGTGCGGCATCTTGGCGAGATCGGCCACCACCGGGGCGCCGACGATGTCCTTGCCCAGGCCCATCGTCAACATCGACGACGCGCTGTTGTAGGCCTGCGAGCCGAGGATTTCCGACAGGTAGATGGTGTGCCGGCGCGCGTTCGGCAGCTCGAGCGCCATCGTCGTCTTGCCGGGGATGGTTTCGACGACGCGGATACTGACCAGGCTCAGGCTGCGCGCCAGGTCTTTGGCCAGACCCAGCACCTGCGATCCCTTGACACCGGTGGCCGGCTCGATCTCGTAGCGGGTGATCACCGGGCCGGGCGACGCGGCCACAACCCGCACTTCCACGCCGAAATCCTTCAGCTTCTTCTCGATCAGCCGCGAGGTCATCTCCAGCGTTTCAAGCGACACGGTCTCGGTGCGGCCGGGCGCGGCATCGAGCAGATCGACCTGTGGCAGCTTGGTGTCGGCCAGTTCGACGAACAGCGGCTTCTGGCGCTCCTTCACCACGCGATCGCTCTTCGGTACCTCGACCACCGGCGCGGCGATGACGATGGGCGCGTGGTCCTCGCTCAGTTCGTGCTCGACCTCGGCGATGTCTTCACGCTCGCGCAACGCCTGTTCGCCCAGGCGCATGTCTTCGGCACGCTCGATGCGTTCGACTCGGCTGTCGCGCCAGGCATCCAGCCGCTCGCCGATCGCATCGGCCAGGTGCAGCCAGGAAAAGCGGAACGACAGCGAAAGACCGGCCACCAGCGCGGCGATCCACAGCACGCCGGAGCCGGCGAAGCCCAGGCTTTTCATGCTCAGTGGCCCGAGCAGGTAGCCCAGCACACCGCCAGCATGCCCCCCGGGCAGCTGTGACTCGGCGTGGTACATCCGCGTCCATTCGAGCGAGGTGCTGGCCGACAGCAGCAGCGCCAGCCCCAGCCAGCACACCCACGAGGGCCAGCCCGGCCGCATCGGCGTGGCCTGCGCCGTGTCGGCGCCGCCGCGGCGCAGCAGATCGGCGAGTGCCGCCAACCAGCGGTGCAGCCCCAGCGCCATCAGCCACCAAGCGGAAAAGCCGAACAGGAACAGCAGCAGATCGGAGCACCAGGCGCCCAGTGCACCGACGCTGTTGCGCGCCGCATCGCCCGAGCCCGAGGTCGAGAATGCGGCGTCGAGCGGGCTGTGGGTGAGCAGCGCGATCAGCATCAGCAGCCACAGCACACCACCGATCAGCACGCGGGCCTGCCGCTGCCAGTCGGTACCGTGGGCGAAGGATTTCGACGCGCCCGGGGAGGAATCTGCAGCGGACGTACGCAGCGAGCCGAGCGGAAATGTCATCCACCCATTGTGGCCGAAGCTGTGGGCCAAAGCGGCAGCAGCTGCCGCAGCAGCTGGGCTCAGGTCAGGCGCTCTTTCAGGATCACCGAGCCGTTTTCCTGCGTCTCGATCATGCCGCGCTCTTCGAGGTCTTTCATGACGCGGCTGACCATCTCGCGCGACGCGCCGACGACCTTGGCCAGGTCCTGACGCGACACCTTGTTGCGGATGATCTTGACCTCGCCGATCGTGTCGGCCATGTCGAGCAGCGACCGCGCCACGCGACCATACACATCGAGCAGCGCCAGCGATTCAATCTGCCGATCGGCGCTGCGCAGCCGCGCGACGAGGCCGCGCATGATCGCGTACGACAGGCTGGAGTTCTCGGGCAGGCAACGGGCGAACTCGGGGCGACCGAGGATCAGCATGTCGGTCTGGATCTCGGCGCGCACCGTGGCCGAATGCGGCTCGTTGTCGATCAGGCTCATCTCGCCCACGTAGTCGCCCGACTCCAGCACCGCGAGGATCACCTCGCGACCGCGGGAATCGGCCGTCAGTACCCGCGCCCGACCGGTCAGCAGGATGAACAGGGCGTTCGACTTCTTGCCGTGTTCAACCACCAGCTCACCACGCCGGTAGCGGCGCTTGACGACAGCATCGGCAATGCCCTGTGCCTGGTCGTTGGTCAGCAGCGAGAAGATCGGCACGCGCCGGATCAGATCGAGATTGGAAAGCATCGCCATCGTGGAGCTCCTTTGCTGCGGTTATCGGCAGGGCTTGTGAGAAATTCAC
>JANXTP010000330.1 GCA_025352345.1 Burkholderiales bacterium
GTGCAGCCTGCGAGTTCCCGAAGTTCTCTGCACTGCGCGAATTGGCTGGCAGCACCACACCGCACGTCCTGGTGAAGTTCTCCGGCGCGGATGGCTCGCCCGCCGAGCGGCGCTGGTCGAACCTGCTCGTCAGCGAGCACCTCGCACTGGGATGCGTGGCGACGCTGCCCGGCATCGAGCCCGCCAAAAGCCGCGTCGTCATTCACGACGGCCGCACCTTCCTCGAAGTCGAGCGCCTCGACCGCCATGGCATGTTCAGCCGCAGCCGCCTCAACAGCCTGAAGACACTCAACGCCGCATTGCTCAACGACAGCGCCACAGACTGAACCCGACTTGGCCGCCGGCCTCGCGGCGGCCCACTTGCTCGCACCGGACGACGTGGAACGCATCCAGCACCTTTGGTGGTTCGGCCGCCCCATCGCCAACACCGACATGCACACCGGCAACCTCGGTTTCAGGCCGCAGGGCACATTGAGGCTCGCCCCCGCGTACGACATGCTGCCGATGCTGTATGCCTCGTTGCGAGGTGGCGAAGTTCCTGGCCGCAAGTTCGAGCCGCCACTGCCGCTGCCACCACAAAGAACCGTCTGGGCACCGCGTATACGGCGGCGGTGTCGTTGTGGAGCGGTGCGTCGCAGGATGCACGCATCGGCGCGGGGTTCAGAAGCGTTTGCGCGTCCAACGCCGAGCGATCGAGCCAGGTCGCGGTTCAGGCGTAAAGCCGGCCGCCTCGCCGCCGGTCGCTCGCATTTGCCACGTGTAGAATTCTGCGTTCAACGAATGAACGACTCACCTCCACCTCTTCCCACCTCCGATGCGAGCCACCCCGCTCAGCTGGAGTTGCTTCGTTTGCTGGAGCAGCATCCCGACTACTCGCAACGTCAGTTGGCGGTCGCACTGGGGGTGAGCTTGGGCAAGACGCATTACCTCCTTAAAGCGTTGCTCGGCAAAGGCTGGGTGAAAGCCCAGAACTTTCAACGAAGCGACCACAAGCTGGGCTATCTGTATGTGCTGACGCCGCACGGCGTTCGGCAGCGTTTGCAGTTGACCAAGTCGTTCCTGGCGCGCAAGGAGCACGAGTACCAGATGCTGAAGAACCAGATCGTGGCGTTGCGCGAAGAACTGGCCGCGCAGGCCGAAGAACTTTCCTAGTCATCGACGCAGGCAACCGCAGACACATGGAACACAGCGCGAAGATATTTGTTGCCGGCCATCGAGGAATGGTGGGCAGCGCCATCGTCCGCCGGCTGCAATCCGGCGGATTCACGAATTTGCTGACGCGCACGCATGCCGAACTCGATTTGCTGGATCAGCGCGCGGTGCACGAATTCCTCGCACACGAACGCCCCGACTACCTCTTCATTGCGGCCGCCAAGGTCGGCGGCATCCAGGCCAACAGCGTGTACCGGGCCGATTTTTTGTATCAGAACCTGATGATCCAGGCCAACCTGATCCACGGTGCGCATCGCGCCGGTGTGCAGCGGCTGATGTTCCTGGCGTCCAGCTGCATCTACCCACGCGACTGCCCCCAGCCGATCCGGGAAGAATTCCTGCTGACCGGCCCGCTGGAGGAAACCAACGAGCCCTACGCGATCGCCAAGATCGCCGGCATCAAGCTCGCAGAAAGCTACAACCGCCAATATGGTCGCCAGTACGTCAGCGTGATGCCGACCAACCTGTACGGGCCGAACGACAACTACGACCTGGCCACCAGCCATGTCCTGCCGGCGCTGATTCGCAAGGCGCACGAGGCGCGCGAGCGCGGCGATCGGGAATATGTGGTGTGGGGCAGCGGCACGCCACGGCGCGAATTCCTCTACGTCGACGACCTGGCGGATGCGTGCGTGCACCTGATGGCACGCGACTACGACGGCCCGTTGGTCAATGTCGGCACCGGCGACGACGTGACGATTCGGGAACTGGCCGAAACCGTGATGCAGGTGGTCGGCTTCGACGGCCGCATCGTGTTCGACAGCAGCAAGCCCGACGGCACACCGCGCAAGCTGCTCGACGTGAGCCGCCTCGCTGCGCTCGGCTGGCGCTACGGCACAACGTTGCAGGACGGCATTCGCAAAGCCTATGCTGATTACCTCCCGAGCCGATGAGGGGTACAGCATGAGATTGACGCCCGACCAAGCCCAAGCCATTCGGCAGCGCATCCACACCCATATGGGCAAGCACGCGCGCATCTGGTTGTTCGGCTCGCGTGTGGACGACAGCCGTCGGGGCGGTGATGTCGATCTGTACGTGGAGCCCGAGACCGCGCCCGATTTGACAGCGCGGCTTCGATGCAAAAGCGAACTGGCCGACGCCTTGGATCTCAACGTCGATCTCATCGTGCAGCAGCCCGACCAAGACCTACCCATCTACCGAATTGCCAAACGCAGTGGGGTGCCGCTTTGACAGACCACCTGAACTTGATTCGAATCAAGCTCCAGCACCTGTCGCGCATGAGCGGGTACTTGGCCTACTCCCTGAGCCAGGTCGGATCGGTTCTGAAACTGAAGGACTGGGCGGCATTGAGCCCGGACCAGCATGAGTCACTGGCCGCCTTCCGCGTGCGGTTCAGCGAGTTCCAGGAGCATCTGGGCAAAACTATGCGAGCGGTAGCCATCGAAGAAGAGCAAGAGGTTGAACGCTTCGGTTCGGTACTCGCCTTCATGGAGCGGTTGAAAGTGATCGACTCTGCCGATCACTGGAAGCTCATTCGAGAACTTCGCAACGCAGTCAATCACGAGTACGAAGGCGACGGCACCCGCCTGGCCGAATTTTTCGAGTTGATGGCAAAGGAGGCGCCCGCCTTGTTCGGATATTTCAGCCACTTGCAGGCGCATTGCGCAAGCGCGTATGGAATTTCTCAGTAAGCAACGATGACACGAGCAAGCCCACCCAAAGTCGCACTCATTACCGGCGTGACCGGCCAGCGATGGGCGGCCATCGCCGGCTGCGAAGGGCGATGGCTGAGAGTCGTGCTTCTCGCGGATGCCGAAACCGTCCACAACGCATTCTTTGACCGGAGGTTCACGCCATGAAGATTCGCTTCCTTGAAGATGCCGACACGCGTCTCATCGAGCTGAAGCTCGGCAGCGTGGCAACAAGGGCCACGAGGGGCCCCTTTGTTGCCCTTGCGCGATCTCGACGAGAACACCGTGCGCGACTACGTCGCGCAGGGTCAGGTCCTGGCCATCACGCTGGAGCACGCCACCTCGCGTGCAGAGTTGAGCAGCGTCTCATTTGACCGTGTAGCGGCATAGACCCAGCGCCTCACACAATCCCACAACGTAATTGACCCAATGCGCCTGAGCCCCGCCCAAACCCGAGTGATCCTGAACTGCGTGCACCAGCAGTTCGGCGCCGACGCGCGCGTGATGCTGTTCGGCTCCAGGCTGGACGAGCTTGCCCGCGGCGGCGACGTGGACCTGCTTGTGGAGAGCGCAGCCCCCCCCACGCTGCACCAGCGGGCCTTGGCCACCATGGCGCTCGAGCAGGCGTTGAACCTGCCAGTGGACATCGTCGCCGTGCAGCAGGGCACGGCGGGGAATGCCTTTGCCCGCATCGCCCGCAGCAGGGCGCAGCCTCTCGAGACCCCCGCATGAACAACAGTTCACTTGTTGCCGAGCGGGCACACCTGGCCAACCTGCTCGAGGCCGTGCAACGCAGCACGTACTTCCTGTATGCCAGCGCTTCAAAGGCAGACTGGCCGCTGAACGGACAGAACCTCAAGCTCAGACAGAAAGATGAAGCGCTGTTCGAGGCCTTGGCCGCGTTCAATGAGCGCTTTGCCAAGCTGCAGGACACCTTGGGTGCAGCCATGCGCCATTGCGCCCTGCTGATGAGCGAAACCACCACGCCCTTCCTGAAGGTGCTTGCGTTGTTCGAGAAGCTGGATGTAATCGATTCGATCGACGGCTGGCAGCTATGCCGCACTGCGCGCAATCTGGCAGCGCACGACTACGAAACCGACTACGCGCTGATCGCAGAACACTTCAACGAGTTGCAGACGCTCCAACCCGTCCTCGTCAAGGCCGCTTCGCGGCTGGTCGCGCTTTGTGCGCAGAGCCTGGGC
>JANXTP010000343.1 GCA_025352345.1 Burkholderiales bacterium
TCCTCGATTTGTCGCTGCCGAGCATGGACGGGTTGACGGTGCTGCAACGCGCGCGCGCGCGCGCGCGACAGCTTGTGCCCGGTGATCATCCTCACCGCGCGCGGCGAGCTCGAAGACCGAGTCAAGGGTTTGAATCTGGGCGCCGACGACTACCTGGCGAAACCATTCGATCTGTCCGAGCTTGAGGCGCGCCTGCACGCGGTGATTCGCAGGGCGCACGGCGTGAGCGCGCCCAAGGTCAGCCTCGGCCCGCTGGAGTATGAAAGCACGGGCAGGCTGTTCACGCTGCATGGACGCAGGCTGTTGCTGCGCCCCAAGGAGCACGCCGTGCTGGAAGTGCTGCTGATGCGTGCGGGCAAGGCGGTCAGCAAGGCTGTGCTCTACGAGCGGGTGTTCTCGATGGACGCCACGACCAGCCAGGACGTGGTGGAGATCTACATCCATCGATTGCGAAAGCAACTCCACGAGAGCGGCATCTCGATCGTGACCTTGCGCGGGCTGGGCTATGTTCTCGAAGCCGGCTGACAGCTTGCGGCTTCAACTGCTGCGTTGGTTGCTGATCCCGCTGTTGCTGCTCCTGCTGGTCAATGCCTGGTTCAGCAACCGGGCGGCAGTGGCGACCGCCAACCTGGCGTTCGACCGACTCCTCATGGCCTCGGCCGAGGCGATCGCCGAACACGTGGAGGTCAAGGACGGTGACATCGTGGTCGACTTGCCGTACGCCGCGCTCCAGTTGCTCGAGTCGAACATCCAGGAGCGCATCTTTTATCGCGTCGTTGCGCCGACCGGCAAGACCTTGACCGGCTACGACGACCTGCCCGCGCCGAAGGAGCCGCCCTCGCCTGCTGAAGAGTCGGTCACCTATTCAGCGCAGTATCGCGATGAGACCATCCACCTCGTGGCCCTGAAGAAACAGACCTACGGCACCGGCCCGACCGCGCCGGTGGTCATCATCGTCGCGGAAACCGGCGAAGCGCGCCATGCGCTGTCGCATCAGATCCTGATCGACGGGTTGACGCGGCAGGCGGTCCTGATCCTTGCGGCGGTGCTGCTCGTCTGGCTGGGTTTGATCCGCGGACTCAAGCCGCTTGGGCGGCTGCGAACCAGTGTGGCCGAGCGCGCACCGTCAGACCTCAGCCCCATCGATCCGTCGGGGGTTCAGACGGAGGTGCGCCCGCTGATACGCGCGCTGAATCAACACATGAGTCGCATCGAAACGCTGCTATCGAGCCGGCAACGGCTGATCGCCGATGCATCGCATCAGATGCGCACGCCGCTGTCCGAGATGCGCACGCAAATCGAATACAGCCTGCGCCAGAACCAGCCCGGGCTGTCGCACGCGACACTGATCGACGTGCACGCCGATATCGATCGCTTGGCGCGCCTGATTTCGCAGATGCTGCTGCAGGCGCGCTCGGATCCCGATGTCTTGCCGGACCAGCGCATCGCAGCGCTCAACCTGAGCGAACTGGCGCGGGCCACCGCATTGGACTATGTGCCGGCCGCCAGAAAGAAATCGATCGATCTGAACCTGGACGATCCCGGCGGGCCGGTGTTTGTCCTGGGCAATGGCCTGCTGCTTCGCGAGCTGATCGCGAACCTGATCGACAACGCCATCGCCTACGGGCACAACGGCGGTACCGTCACGGTGCGCGTGAGCCACGACCGCACCGTTGTTCTGGAGGTCGAGGACGACGGCCCCGGGATCGCCTTGTCAGAGCGCCAGAGCGTCTTCGATCGCTTCTATCGCGCACCGGGGTCGGCAGTCGCAGGATCCGGGCTCGGTCTGTCCATCGTGCGTGACATCTGTCTCGCGCATCGCGCGCGGATCGAACTCAATACGCCGAGTACCGGCCTTGGCCTTTGCGTGCGCATCGACCTGCAGGCCGCCGACGCGGCGCCCGCCGGCTCGACTCACGACCCTACTTGACCGTCCCGGTTTCGCGGCGCCAGCGGCGCAAGAACTCCTGTTGTTTGGCCTGATCTAGAAACACGAGCAAGGCCGGGCCGACGGCGATGGCTTTCTGGCTCGCGCCCAAGCTCTGCCGCAACGTAGCGGCGGTGAATTCGCCTGCCACATCGCTGCGAATCGAGAACAGTTCAGATCGGCTGGAAAGCAAGCTCTGCCCGCGCTTGGACAGCA
>JANXTP010000176.1 GCA_025352345.1 Burkholderiales bacterium
TAAAAGCGAATGCATTAAGTGGAAAGTCGTTGATGAAGTAATTAGCAAAAATTTGCCAAGGTCCATCCATCTCATTGCCCAGGCACCAGAACTTGATGTTGTGCGGTTTGTCGTATCCGTGGGCCTTGCGCAAGTCCGACAACGCGGTGCCTCCGGGGTGGTTGCAGTACTCCACAAAGTGACGTGCTTCGTCGGGTCCGCGTGTGCCCAGGTTGACCGCCATCATGGGCTCGACATTGACGGCATGGCACCAGCCCATGAACTCGTTGACGCCGAACTGGTTGGTCTCGGTCGAGGACCACGCCAAGTCGAGCCTGGCTGGCCGCTCTTCCGTTGGGCCAACGCCATCTTCCCAGTTGTAACCCGACAAAAAATTGCCACCCGGATACCGCACGATCGTCGGTCCGAGTTCCCGCGTCAGCGCCATCACATCGCCACGCAAGCCCTGCTCGTCCGCGGTCGGATGGCCAGGCTCGTAGATTCCGGTGTAAACGCAACGGCCCATGTGCTCGACAAATGCGCCGAACAAACGACGATCAAGGGCAGAAATAACGAAATCGCTGTCGACAACCAAACGGGTCAATATCATGTCTTGGTCCAGCTGTTAACGACGGGAAGCTGGCGATCAAATGACCAGCAAGCTCTGATCACCTGCTGTCAGGCATCGAGCGTCGATGAGCGTATCGCGCAGCTTTGATCGTGAACTTTGTAACGGGACTCAACGCATCGGACAGGACGCCAAGGCCATCCCTGAAAGTGCCTACGCTCAAAGTTCGCGTCGTGTCGGGCGACGCACGATGGATGCGCCATCCGAAGCGGCCGAGGACGACGGCCGGCGGGCGAGTTGCTGGCCGACAAAACCATCGAAGGCTTCGAGCAACGGCTGTACTGCAACCCCATCCCCTTCAAGCCGTACCAGGGCAGCGCAGGTGGCCTCCAGCGTCGACAGTTGATGGCTGTCATGGGCCTTGCGGATCAGATAGCGCGATGCAGGCACCGTCGCCAGCGACAGCCGCTGCATGTGCTGCAGCTGTGAATTGAGGGACAGCATCTTGCGGCTCTTGCGCCAAGTGCCGTCCAGCACCACCAGGCGCAATTGGTCGGGTTGCAGCAGCCATTGCGTATCGACAACGGATGACTGCGTGCCGGCAGCCAGGTCGCAAGGCACCTGTGGATACAGCAGGAGGTTGCGACGCGGTCCTCGCAGTGCGGCGTCGAGCGTTGCGCCAAAAGCCTCACCGGTCAGCAACAGGCTGCCAGGGAGGCTCATGTGCAACAGCCGCGCACTGCCTTTGACCTGCGCGACCTCCATCGGATGCTGCAAGATCAACACCTCCACCCGGTGCGGCGTAGGCGTGACCCAGCGGCAAAGGCAGGTGGTTTGCGGGCGCAGGCAGGCTATGCAGTGGAGGCGTTTTGAGGGGACGTTGACGGTGACGTCGGAAAGGTGGGCAGTCATCACCAGGACGATTCTAGGCAAGGCCAACGCACAGGCGTGCATGCGGGATCTTCCCGCACCCATCACTTCGTTGCAGGCTTGGGCTGCCTCTCCTTCAACAGCTTTTGCACCAGGGGGTGGAGCAATTTCTTGTGCGCTGCGATGGCAAAGAAGTGTTCCTCGACGCCATCGCACGGGCCAATGCGCTTGACCCCATAGCGGGCGGTCAGTTCGTCATGCATCAGTTCGGCTGCCGGGAATACACCCATGCCGGCGGCGCCAAAGGTCTCCAGCAGCGCGCTGTCTTCAAACTCGCCCACCACCACCGGCTTGATATCGTGACGCTCGAACCAGTGGTCAAGCCGCGCGCGTGCCGCAGCGTGGGTGGTGGGCAGCAACACCGGAACCTTGGCAAGCGAATATGGAAATCCGCGCCGTGCGGCAGCGGCCAGCATCGGCGGGGCATACCAGGCCAGCGGCGAGGACCCGAGCGCGTGGCTGTAGACCTTGAGGTTGGGGTTGGCCGGAGCAAGCCGGTCAGCCAGCACCACGTCCAGCCGGTGCAGCGCAAGGTCTCCGAGCAGGTCGTCGAACTCATCCTCGT
Organism: Burkholderiales bacterium; assembly: GCA_025352345.1. Taxonomy (GTDB): domain Bacteria; phylum Pseudomonadota; class Gammaproteobacteria; order Burkholderiales; family Burkholderiaceae_C; genus PBB1. The sequence continues at coordinate 2,043 of JANXTP010000176.1, forward strand.
GGCACAGCAGCCGCAGGTGGGGCTCGAGCATCACGGGTTGCAGCAGGCGATGCACGGCCAGTTT
>JANXTP010000419.1 GCA_025352345.1 Burkholderiales bacterium
CGCCTGACGCGCCGCGCCGGCCCGGAACTCTCTTCAATCGACCGCACCCTGGAACCTCACATGCCCCACCAGAATGCCGCCTCCGAAGGCCGCTATGGCCTCACCGAAAAGACCAGCGAAACCGACAACGAACGCATCCGCGACGTCACACCGCTGCCGCCGCCGGAGCACCTGATCCGCTTCTTCCCGATCCGCGGCACGGCGGTCGAGACGTTGGTGGCGGACACCCGGCAACGCATCCGCCGCATCATGGCCGGCCAGGACGACCGGCTGCTGGTCGTTGTCGGGCCGTGCTCGATCCACGACCCGGCCGCCGCACTCGATTACGCGAACCGGCTGAAGGAGCAGCGCGCCCGCCATGCCGATACGCTGGAGGTCGCGATGCGGGTCTACTTCGAGAAGCCGCGCACCACTGTCGGCTGGAAGGGGCTGATCAACGACCCCTACCTCGACGAGAGCTACCGCATCGACGAAGGCCTGCGCATGGGCCGGCAGCTGCTGCTCGAAATCAACCGCCTCGGTGTTCCTGCGGGCAGCGAATTTCTCGATGTGATCTCGCCGCAGTACCTGGGCGACCTGATCGCGTGGGGCGCGATCGGCGCGCGCACCACCGAGAGCCAGGTGCACCGCGAGCTGTCGTCGGGGCTGTCAGCGCCGATCGGTTTCAAGAATGGCACCGACGGCAACATCCGCATCGCCACCGACGCGATCCAGGCCGCTGCACGCCCGCACCACTTCCTGAGCGTGCACAAGAATGGCCAGGTCGCGATCGTCGAGACCACCGGAAACCCCGATTGCCACCTGATCCTGCGCGGCGGCAAGGCGCCGAACTACGACGCGCCGCATGTGGAAGCCGCCTGCAAGGACCTGGAGGCCGCGAAACTGCCGGGCACTTTGATGGTCGATTGTTCGCATGCCAACAGCAGCAAGCAGCACGACAAGCAGATCGACGTGGCGCGCGACATCGCCGGCCAGCTGGCGGGCGGCAGCCGCCGCATCTTCGGTGTGATGGTCGAGAGCCATCTGAACCCGGGCGCGCAGAAGTTCAGCCCCGGCAAGGACGACCCGTCGAAGCTGGCCTATGGACAGAGCATCACCGACGCGTGCATCGGCTGGGATGACACGCTGAAGGTGCTGGACACCCTCGGCAGCGCGATCAAGGCACGCCGCCGCTGAGAGGCTGCGCAGCCAGAGCCGTCGCGCGCGCTACTCGGCCGCGTCCTGCTGCTTCAGCCGCTCGCTGTGCCAGTAGACGTCGTCACCGCCCAGACCATCGAGGTTGGCGCGGTTGAGCACCCGCGCCAGCACGAACAGCAGGTCGCTGAGTCGGTTCAGGTAGTGGCGCGGCGCGGCGCGCACCGCCTCGCCGGCGGCCAGCGCCACCACCGCACGTTCGGCACGGCGCGCCATCGTGCGCGCCACATGCGCCAGCGCGGCGCTGCGCGTGCCGGCCGGCAGGATGAATTCCTTCAGACGCGGCAACTGATCGTTGTAGTGCGCCAGCGCCTCATCAAGCTGGATCACCGCCGCGGTCTTCAGCAACTCGTACCCCGGGATCGACAGCTCGCCGCCCAGGTTGAACAGCTCGTGCTGAATCACCACCAGCAGTTGGCGCACATCACCCGGCAGGGGCTCGGCCAACAGCACACCCAGCTGCGAGTTCAGCTCGTCGACATCGCCCATCGCATGCACCCGCAGGCTGTCTTTCGACACCCGGTTGCCGTCGCCCAGGCCGGTGGTGCCGTTGTCTCCGGTGCGGGTGGCGATCTGTGTGAGTCGGTTCGACATGGGGTGGGCCTGCTTATGTGATGCGGCCGGCGAGTGCAGCCGGATCGGGGCAGGATGATGCCCGAAGACATGGGCCTCAGATAACCCGCTGGACACAGGCCTAGAAATCTTCGAATGTCAGGCGTGTGGTGTTGGCGATCCTCACCAACACGCGGGGGGAGATTGCTTCAGCAGCGCCGATAGTTCAGGCTCTTCTTCGAAGGCCACTGACTCATGCGGCCGCAGGCAGAGTAATGTTGATGTTTGCCAGTCGCGCCTCGCCTTGTTCCAACCGCTCAGCAATCACTCGGAGCGCCACGGTGTCTGCTTTGCGAATAGCTTCGTCCTTCGTAGCTCCGTAAGCAAGTACGCCCGGCAGCTCCATTACCTCGGCCAACCAGCGCCCGTCGTCTTCTTGCTCGCACTCGATCGAGTAGTCCATATCACCCAACCCCTGAAGTTCCGCAGCCCAGCAGCAAAGTAGTCGTATGAGGGCCTACCCGCACAACGACGCCTCGAAAGAAACCGAAACCAGGACGTATTGTTCGCGGGAGTCGCTCAGGCCGCATTAATGACCGGCAACGACGCAACGACCAAGAATTAACGTCCGCGCTAGGCACATCTAGTTCATGGGTTTCGCTGTCCACACACGTAGAAAGCGGTGCTAACTCTTGGATAATTCAAATTGCCCCCACCTCCCGCAGAAACAGTGCTCCACATAAAAGTCCCTGTGTCACGATTCACCGCCAACACCGTTGCCTGTCCATTCCCATCAATTGAGGTGTACACGTTTCCAGAAAAATCACTTGGGCCAGGTAAAGCGCCCGTGTAACGAGTGGAAGTTCGATACTCGCCCTGGGTTTCCGAGTGCTGATCGGCTACTGACAGGAGAACGTCTGACCCATTGAAAATCAGTCTCACTCTGGCCTTCCATTGAACGAACGACTGCGAAGTGATGACACTATCGGTTGCGCTGATCTGATTATTCAGAGCGGGAGTGCAGTAGATCGCGGCGGCATTGGGCCTTGGTGAGGACGAGGGGAACGGGACCGAGAATTCACCTGGTTTCACCGACGCCTGCCCTTGCGCGAATGGGGCTGCGATTAGCAACACCGCTGAGACTAATTCTCTCGTTCGCCTTGCGATAGATGGGTATGTAATCATAGTGATGTTCGAGGTAAGGTTCGGTTCTTGTTAAAGCTAAGCAGGCAACGTTAGCAGTACGAATCCAAGCTCAAGCTGGTGAAAATGTACCCCGCGTCGCCAGACCCGGCCTAGTGGTTGGCTCTTGGTGCTCCGTTTGAGCGAGTGAGAAACCTTTAGCGCGAGCGGCCCATTCGGCCTAACTCGACTGAGAAACTGATCAGGTTCTGCATTTCTGTGGCATTGCGTATTAGTAAGACGGTCTGTCCAGTGGTACTGAGCGTGCATTGATTCAGCGGCGCGCCAAGGTCATGGCTCGATACGAGCATAGCCCACAAAAACCCACCAAAAACAAATCGGTATGCAGCGTGTCCATTGAGGCGAACCTTACCCGGCTCCATGATGACACCAGTGAACGCCTGGGCCTGGTACTTGAGGCCGAACATAAAACACCCGTAGCGTTCAGAGGAGCCGGGAGCACCCGCCAAAAGATGCAAGCGAAGGGTTTCGGCATGTTTGCCCAATTGCACGTTCTCAAAGAACGGCAGGGTAGAGACGCCAGCCCGCCACAGAACAGAAAGCTGAAATAGCTTGAACTTCGCATAGTCGAGACCAGCTATGTGAACGATATTGCCTTCACTCCGATAGTTCAGTTCAACACCACCTTTGAGAACCAAGCTCGCGTACCGCTCCCATATCGAGAAGCGCTGTTCGCAGGCGTCGCACAAGAGCCGTTCGCGTAACCCCTTCTGTTCGCGCCAACTCGACTTGTCAGGACTGATTGATAGAACCTGAAGTCTGTGTTTATCGTCGTAGAGCGACTCGTAAAGAAACTCGGGAAGGATGTGCGAACGCCGCAGTTCGACTTCTTGATGGCACAGGGCACAAGGCATAGCAAGATTAAGAAATGAAGAGCGCAAGCCGGGCGATATCGATCTCTGGGACCAGCCTCATATCCCCGCAGGCATGTCGTTGGCACCCGCTTTAGGAGGTGTCTGTAGCCTGCCCGCCTCGTCCCTCGTCGCCATTGAATCCAACCCACCCTTGCGCGGCTCGCCCTTAGTTTTCAAGCTGTATTTGTGCTTTGAACTCATGGCTTCGCGCACCGAGATACTCTTCGCCTCGGAGCCTTTCGGGGCCAAGCCAGCAATCAATCGCTAGGCGCACTCACCGTCCAGCGCTTGCTGATTTCGCCGCCGCCCTTGACGCTTTCGAGGTGCACCCCGAATCCCCACAGCCGGGCCACGTGTTTCAGCACTTCCTGTGCGCTGTCGTTCAGCGGCCGGTCGTTGTGCTGCGTGTGGCGCAGCGTCAATGAGCGGTCGCCGCGCAGGTTGACGCTCCAGACCTGGATGTTGGGCTCGCGCTCGCCGAGGTCGTACTGGCGCGACAGTGATTCGCGCAGTCGGCGGTAACCGGCGTCGTCGTGGATGGCTGAGACCTCGAGCTCCTTTTCCTTCTCGTCGTCGTGGATCGCGAACAGGCGGAAATCACGCATCAGCTTGGGCGACAGGTACTGGCCGATGAAGCTCTCGTCCTTGAAGTTGCGCATCGCGTGGTCGAGTGTTTCCAGCCAGTCGCCACCGGCGATCGCCGGGAACCATTGCCGGTCTTCCTCCGTCGGCGCCTCGCAGATGCGCTTGATGTCGGTGTACATCGCAAAGCCCAGCGCATACGGATTGATGCCGCTGTAGGCCTTGTGGCCGACCGGTGGCTGGTAGACCACATTGGTGTGCGACTTCAGCCATTCGATCATCACGCCGTCGCTGAGGTAGCCGCGGTCGTACATGGTGTTGAGCAGGTGGTGGTGCCAGAAGGTGGCCCAGCCTTCGTTCATCACCTGCGTCTGCCGCTGCGGGTAGAAATACTGCGCGACCTTGCGCACGATGCGCACCACCTCGCGCTGCCAGGGTTCGAGCAGCGGTGCGTTCTTCTCGATGAAGTACAGCAGGTTTTCCTGAGGCTCTTCCGGAAAGCGGCGCACCTCGGCCTCTTCGGCAACCTGCCCCGCCTTGCGCGGCAAGGTGCGCCACATCTCGTTGACCTGGCGCTGCGCATAGGCCTCGCGGTCCTTGCGCGCCAAGAGCTCCTGCGCAAGGTTCTTGCGGCTGGGGCGGCGGTAGCGGTCGACGCCGTGGTTCATCAGCGCATGGCAGCTGTCGAGGAAGGTCTCCACCGCGTCGAGGCCATGCTGCTCTTCGCAGTTGGCGATGTAATTCTTGGCATAGACCAGGTAGTCGATGATCGACCCCGCATCGGTCCACATGCGGAAAAGGTAATTGCCTTTGAAGAAGCTGTTGTGGCCGTAGGCGGCGTGCGCGATGACCAGCGCCTGCATCGCCATCGTGTTCTCCTCCATCAGGTAGCTGATGCAGGGGTTGGAGTTGATGACGATCTCGTAGGCCAGGCCCATGTGGCCGCGGCGGTAGTTCTTCTCGGTCGAGATGAACTCCTTGCCATAGCTCCAGTGGCGGTAATTCACCGGCATGCCGACCGACGCATACGCATCCATCATCTGCTCGGTGGTGATGATCTCGAGCTGGTTCGGGTAGGTGTCGAGACCGAAGCTCTCGGCGGTCTCGCGGATCACCTCGTGGTAGCGGTCGATCAGCTCGAACGACCAGTCGTTGGGCGATGGCAGCGGCTCGTGGCTGCGCGGCGGCGCGATCAGGTCGGCGGCACGCCGACGCGGGCCGCCGTGCTGCTGGTCATGTCGCCGCTCCTCGCCCCAGGGCGGCGTGATGCCAGTGTGGGTGGCCGTGTTCATGCGGGGGCACCTTCCTTCTTGAACAGGTCACGGAACACCGGGTAGATCTGCGAGGCCTCGGTCGCCTTGCGCACCGCAAAGGCGGGGCTCTCTTCCGACAGCGCGGCGTACTCGTCCCACAGGTTCTGCTCTTCCTCGGCCACCTGTACATAGGCGAAGTAGCGGCACAGCGGCAGGATGCGATTGGCCAGGATCTCGCGGCAGCGGCCGCTGTCGTGGTGCCAGTTGTCACCGTCGCTGGCCTGCGCGCCGTAGATGTTCCATTCGGCCGTCGGGTAGCGCGCACTGGCGATCTCGTCCATCAGCACCAGCGCACTTGACACCACCGTACCGCCGGTCTCGGTGGAGTGGAAGAAGTTCTGCTCGTCGACCTCCTGTGCCTGCGTGTGGTGGCGGATGAAGACGATGTCGATCTTCTCGTAGTGGCGCGTCAAAAACAGATACAGCAGGATGAAGAAGCGCTTGGCCAGATCCTTGCGCGCCTCGTCCATCGAGCCGGAGACGTCCATCAGGCAGAACATCACCGCCTTCGAGGTCGGCATCGGCAAACGTACGCGGCTGCGGTAGCGCAGGTCGATCGGGTCGAGGTAGGGGATGCGCTTCAAGCGTGCGCGCAGCGCCTCGATTTCGAACCGCAGCGGCGCGATCTCCGCCTCGTGCGGGTTCGGGTCGGGGTGACTCAACAGGTGATCCAGGTGCGTTTCGAGCTGGTGCAACTCGCGCCGCGACTCGCTGCCGATCGCGATGCGCCGGCCGATCGCGCCGCGCATCGAGCGCACCACATGCAGGTTGCTAGGGTTGCCGTCGCTGCTGTAACCGGCACGGTGCGTCTTGAACTCCGGCGTCTCGGCCAGCGTGGTGCGCGCGAGGTTCGGCAAGGCCAGGTCGTCGAAGAAGACCTGCATGAACTCTTCCTTGGTCAGGTGGAAGACGAAGTCGTCATCGCCTTCACCGGAATCACTCGCCTGCCCTCCACCCCCGCTGCCACCACTGCCCTTGGGTCGCGCGATGCGGTCGCCGCGCAGGTAATCCTGGTTGCCCGGATGCACCATGTCGCGCTGGCCGCCCTGCCCGTGCCGGAACACCGGTTCGGAGATGTCGCGCTTCGGGATGTGAATGTCCTCGCCTTGGGCGAGGTCGCGGATGCTGCGGCCATCGACCGCGCGCTTGACGGCTTCGCGGATCTGTTCCTTGTGGCGCCTGAGAAAACGTTCACGGTTGCCAATCGACTTGTTCTTGCCCGCCAGTCGCCGGTCGATGATCTGCTGGAACATGAAGTCCTTCCGAAGCTGCGAGACGCCTTAGCTGGACTTCCGAACGCGCAGATACCACTCGCACAGCAGCCGTACCTGTTTGGGCGTGTAGCCCTTGGCGACCATGCGGGTGACGAAGTCCTCGTGCTTCTTCGCCTCGTCGGCACTGGCCTTGGCGTTGAAGCTGATCACCGGCAGCAGCTCCTCGGTGTTCGAGAGCATCTTCTTCTCGATCACCGTGCGCAGCTTCTCGTAGCTGGTCCACACCGGGTTGTTGCCGGCGTTGTTGGCGCGCGCACGCAGCACGAAGTTGACGATCTCGTTGCGGAAGTCCTTCGGGTTGCTGATGCCGGCCGGCTTCTCGATCTTTTCCAGTTCGGCGTTCAGCGAGCCGCGGTCGAACACTTCGCCGGTGTCGGTGTCGCGGTACTCGTGGTCCTGGATCCAGTAGTCGGCATAGGTCACGTAGCGGTCGAAGATGTTCTGGCCGTACTCGCTGTAGCTCTCGAGGTAGGCGGTCTGGATTTCCTTGCCGATGAATTCGGCATAGCGCACCGACAGATGCTCCTTGATGAAGGCGAGGTACTTCTGCTCGGTCTCAGCCGGGAACTGCTCGCGCTCGATCTGCTGCTCCAGCACGTACATCAGGTGCACCGGGTTGGCAGCGACTTCGGTGCTGTCGAAGTTGAAGACCTTGGAGATGATCTTGAACGCAAAGCGCGTGCTGATGCCGCTCATGCCTTCGTCGACACCGGCGTAGTCGCGGTACTCCTGGAAACTCTTGGCCCGCGGGTCGGTGTCCTTCAAGTTCTCGCCGTCGTAGACCAGCATCTTCGAATACAGGCTGGAGTTCTCGGGCTCCTTCAGCCGCGTCAGGATCGCGAACTGGCTCATCATCTTCAACGTGCCCGGCGCGCAGGTGGCTTGTGCGAGCGACGAGCCGCGCAGCAGCTTCTCGTAGATCTTGACCTCTTCACTGACGCGCAGGCAGTACGGCACCTTGACGATGTAGATGCGGTCGAGGAAGGCCTCGTTGTTCTTGTTGTTGCGGAAGGCCTTCCACTCGCTCTCGTTGCTGTGCGCCAGCACCACACCATCGAACGGAATCGCGCCGAAGCCTTCGGTGCCCTTGAAATTGCTTTCCTGCGTCGCGGTCAGCAGCGGGTGCAGCACCTTGATCGGCGCCTTGAACATCTCGACGAATTCGAGCAGCCCCTGGTTGGCCAGGCAAAGCCCACCAGAGAAGCTGTACGCATCGGGGTCGTCCTGCGCATAGGTTTCGAGCTTGCGGATGTCGACCTTGCCGACCAGCGAGCTGATGTCCTGGTTGTTCTCATCACCTGGCTCGGTCTTCGCGATGCCGACCTGCTTCAGCACCGACGGGTAGCGCTTGATGACCTTGAACTTTCGGATGTCGCCACCGAATTCGTCGAGCCGCTTGACCGCCCAGGGCGACAGCACTCGCTGCAGGTAGCGGCGCGGGATGCCGTATTCCTTCTCCAAGATCGGGCCGTCTTCAGTCGCGTCGAACAGACCGAGCGGCGACTCGTTCACCGGCGAGCCCTTGATCGCATAGAACGGCACCTCCTGCATCAGCTGCTTCAGCCGTTCGGCTATGCTGCTCTTGCCGCCACCCACCGGGCCCAGCAGATACAGGATCTGCTTCTTTTCTTCCAGGCCTTGTGCCGCATGACGGAAGTAGCTGACGACCTGTTCGATCGCGTCTTCCATGCCGTAGAACTCGGCGAACGCGGGGTAGATCTTGATGACCTTGTTGGCGAACAGCCTTGAGAGACGCGGGTCGTTGCGGGTGTCCACCGTCTGCGGCTCGCCGATGGCTTGCAGCATGCGCTCGGCGGCGCTGGCATACGCAACCCGGTTGCGCTTGCATTCGGCGAGGTACTCCTCTATCGAGAGTTCCTCTTCCCGCGTTCGCTCGAACCGAGCGGCGAAATGACTGATCACGTCCATGTGGGTCTCCTGTGGATGGAGGAGACGATGGCAGGCCGATTCGCCTCGCCACCGTCCGGGGAAGTTCTGATGAAGTCCTAGCTTCAGGGCTCCATCAGAGCTTTCCGCGACATCAACACGGACACCAACTGTGATTCAAGCTTCTTCCAAACCGCTGCGGGCCAAGCCACAAGAAGCAGGTGAACAGGCCCTCAGTTCCGACCTCTTATCTCGACATTACCAGCAATTTGTATGCCTTTTGGCCGCGACGATTTTCGAAACCCGTTCGATGTAGGGACTCTTGAACAAACTGCACGGTTCCCTGCTACGACGCAGACCGATGTGTGTCTAACGCCGCAGCCGGCAGTGCCGCTGACGTCACGGTCGACCTGATTGCAGGCGGCAGTGACGCGAGCCTGAGGCAGCAGGCGCGGTCAGCGCTTCGACAGGCCGAGCTTGTCGAGCAGACCGTTGAGCTCGTCGAGTGAACCGAACGAAATCGCCACTTCGCCCTGCTCGCCGCGCGCAGTGCGCTTCTTCACACGCACTTCGACACGCGCGGTCAGCACATCGGAGAGCTCCTGCTCGATGCGCAGCAGATCGCGTGATTTGGCAGCGGTTGCGCGCTCGGCAAGCTTGTGCCTGCCATTGTCGTCAGCGCGCGCGACGAGCCGTTCGGCTTCGCGCACGCTGAGCTTCTTCGCGACGATCTCCCCCGCGGTCAGGATCTGCCGGGCGCCGTCGAGCGAGAGCAGCGCACGCGCGTGGCCCATGTCGAGGTCGCCGGCCATCAGCAACTGCTGCACCGGTTCGACCAGGTTCAACAAGCGCAGCAGGTTGCTGGCAGCGCTGCGCGAGCGACCCACCGCCTGCGCGGCCCGCTCGTGGGTCATGCCGAATTCCTCGGTGAGTCGCTTCAGGCCTTGCGCTTCTTCGAGCGGATTCAGGTCTTCGCGCTGGATGTTCTCGATCAGCGACATCGCGGCGGCGGCCTCGTCGGGCACATCCCTGACCAGCACCGGCACTTCGTCCAGGCCAGCCAGCTTCGCCGCTCGAGCGCGGCGTTCGCCGGCGATGATTTCGTAGTGCGGGGCGGCGGGCGATGCGTCGTCCAGAAGGTCGTGCACGCGGCGCACCAGGATCGGCTGCATGATCCCCTGCGCCTTGATGCTTTCGGCCAGCTCGTACAGCGAGCCCTCGTCCATCCGCGTGCGCGGCTGGTATTTGCCCGGCCGCAGCTGCGCGAGCTTCAGACTGCGCGGGGCGCTCGCATCAGCAGCCGGTGCGTCGGTGGGCTCTTTGACACGGGGGCCGAGCAGCGCTTCGAGGCCGAGGCCTAAGCCTTTGGGTTTCTTGGTGACCATCGACAGATTGTCCGGTATCGCGCTGATCTGGCCGTAGCGATCAGCGCACGCCGCGTCAAGCCAGCGCCTTCAGCAAGGCATGGCCTGCATCCCAATCGCCGAGCCCCGAGTCGCCGTTGAGGTGCCCGAATGCCCCGAGCAGGCACCAGTCACTGCCCCAGTCGGCCGCGAGCGCGGCGGCCTCCACCAGGCTGCACCAAGGATCATCGCGGCTGGCGACCAGCAGACTCGGAAACACCAGCCGCTGGCGCACGACCGGGCGCCAGTTGTAGAGGTTTGGCGGTGCGTCTGCACGCTGCGGATCGGACGGCGCCACCAGCAAGGCGGCACGGACGCGCGCGGCATGCTGCGTGTGCGCCGCCCAGGCCGTCACCAGATGACAGCCCAGGCTGTGCGCGACCAGAACGGCGGGGGTCTCGTCTTCAAGCAAGACCTCGTCCAGCCGCGCCATCCAGTCGCCGCGGCGCGGCCACAGCCAATCGTCTTGCTCGACACGGCGGTAGCCATGCAGCGCCTCCCAGCGGCTTTGCCAGTGGGTGGGACCGGAGTCCTGCCAGCCGGGCAGCAGCAGCACGCGGGATTGGGGGCCTTCGGTCATGCCGTGGGCCGTGGTGGGGACCGCAGCGGATTCATCGTGCTCGCTTATCCTCGCCGCTCAATCTTTGGGAGCGCTGCATGAAACACCGTGTGTTCGTCGATGGCCAAGAGGGCACGACCGGCCTGCGCATCCACGAGTATCTCGCGCAGCGAGACGACATCGAGGTGCTGCGTATCGACCCGGAGCGGCGCAAGGACGCCGCCGAACGCGCGCGCTTGCTGAACGCGGCCGACGTGGCCTTCCTGTGCCTGCCCGATGCGGCGTCGCGCGAAGCAGCCGCGCTGGTCACCAACCCCACCACGTGCCTGATCGACGCCAGTACCGCGCACCGCACCGCGCCGGGCTGGGCCTTTGGCCTGCCCGAGCTGGCGCCGGGGCAACGCGCAGCCATCCGCGCGAGCAAACGCATCGCGAACCCTGGCTGCCACGCGAGCGCCTTCATTCTGTTGTTGCGGCCGCTGGTCGACGCTGGGCTGATCCCCGCCATCACACCCGTGACTGCGACCTCGATCACCGGCTACTCGGGCGGCGGCAAAAGCATGATTCGTGACTACGAAGCCGCGCTGACACCCGGCGGCGCATCGCCCGCACCGAACGCCCCGCTGGCGGCGCCGCGCCCTTACGCGCTGACGCTGGCACACAAGCACCTTCCGGAGATGAAAACCCACACCGGCTTGGCATCGCCGCCCGTCTTCATGCCAATCGTCGGCCCGTTCTACAAGGGCTTAGCCGTCAGTGTGCCCTTACATCTTTCGCAGCTGGATGGCGTGGCGAACGCTGCCACTCTGCACGCGGCGCTGCTGCAGCGCTATGCGGGCGAGCGATTCATCCGCGTGATGCCACTGTGTGACGAGGCCACGTTGGCAGGCGGATTCTTCGATGTGCAAGGCTGCAACGACACGAACCGGGTCGATCTGTTCGTGTTCGCCAGCGACACCCAGGTGATGCTGATGGCGCGACTGGACAACCTCGGCAAGGGCGCCAGCGGTGCGGCGGTGCAGGCCATGAATGTGCACCTCGGCATCGACGAGAGCGTGGGTCTTTGACCCACACCAAGCCATCGCCTGGTCGAAAGCAATCACTCACATCGAATCGATGCGGCTGACCATTTCCTGGGCGAAGGCCACAAAAGCCTGAGCGCCCTTGGACGCTGGATCGAAGACGACGCCGGGCAGCCCGTAGCTCGGTGCTTCGGCCAGCCGCACATTGCGCGGGATCACGGTGTCGAATACCTTGTTGCCGAAGTGCGATTTGAGCTGCTCGCTGACTTGCTGCTGCAGCGTGATACGCGGGTCGAACATCACCCGCAGCAGGCCGATGATCTGCAGCGCGGGGTTCAGGTTGGCATGCACCTGCTTGATGGTGTTCACCAGGTCCGACAAGCCTTCCAGTGCGAAGTACTCGCACTGCATCGGCACGATCACGCCATGCGCGCTGCACAGCCCATTCAGCGTCAACATGCTGAGCGAGGGCGGACAGTCGATCAGCACGAAGTCGTACTCGGCATCCACTGCGGCCAGCGCCGTCTTCAGTCGCTGATCGCGCCGTTCCAGCTCGACCAACTCCACCTCCGCACCGGCCAGTTCGCGGTTGGCACCAACGACGTCGTAGCCCACCGCCGCCTTGCGCTGGCGAACTTCAGCGATCGATGCGTTTTCGAGCAGAACGTCGTACACCGTCAGTTCGAGCGTGCGCTTGTCGATGCCTGAGCCCATCGTGGCATTGCCCTGCGGGTCGAGATCGACCACCAGCACGCGCTGGCCCACTTTGCTCAGGCCGGCGGCCAGGTTCACCGTTGTCGTCGTCTTGCCGACTCCGCCCTTTTGATTGGCAACGCAAAAGATTCGGGCCATGGGCAAGGTGGGTTCGGTAGCGGAGTCGGGGAGCACACAGCCCGGACCGAAAATCGCTCTTCCCAGGTGCGGACGGGGTGACCGATTATAGGAAGCTGGCTTGGTGGATCAGGCCTGATTCGAGGCCTTCGGGCGCATCCAGACCAAGCAGCGCTCGGCATTCAAGCCGGGAACCGACAGTGGTTCCACGTGAAACACCTCGATGTCGTCGGGCAGCGCTGACAGCTCGTCCGCCGGCGTCTTGCCTTTCATCGTCATCCAGACGCCATGCGGCGCGAGCGACGCACGACTGAGCCGGGTGAAATCGACCAGCGACGCAAACGCCCGGGACGCGATGACATCGAACGGCTCGCCCTTCAGCGCCTCGACGCGGGCATGCTCGGCACCGAGGTTGCGCAAGCCCAGTTCAACAGCCACCTGGCGGATGAACGCCGCCTTCTTGCCAACAGTGTCGACACACACCAACTGCCAGTGCGGGAACATCAGCGCCAGCACCACACCGGGCAAACCGCCACCGCTGCCGACATCGAGCACGCGCAGCGAACGAGTGGCGCTGCTGCCTGAATCACCTACGGCCGACGAACCGAGCTGCCGCGCCATCGGCTCGGCCACCGCCAAGCAATCAGCCAAGTGCTGCCGCAACATGTCCTGCGGATCACGCACGGCCGTCAGGTTGTAAGTGGCGTTCCAGCGCTGCAGCAGGTCGAGATAGCCCAGCAGGCGGGTGACAAGCTCCGAGCTTGCCGGGAGGCCCAGTTCAGCAACAACCTCGGTCAGTGGACCGCGCAGCGGGTGGATCGCGCGCTCAGGCGGCATGGGCCAAATCGGCAAACCCCGCGAACCGCCCTTTCTTCAGATGCACCAGCAGCAAGGACACAGCGGCGGGGGTGACACCCGACATCCGCGAGGCCTGGCCGAGGGTTTCTGGCCGATGGCGATTCAGCGTCTGCCGCACCTCGTAGCTGAGTGCCGACACCTGCGCGTAGTCCAGATCGGCCGGCAAAGCCAGATGCTCATAGCGCGCAGCCCGCTCGACCTCGTCGTTCTGCTTGACGATGTAGCCGGCGTACTTGGCGCTGATTTCGATCTGCTCGATCACCGCGTCGGCCAGCGTCGCACCCAGCTCAGCCTGCAAGGTTTCACGTGAAACCACCGCCTCCGGACTGGCGATGGTGGCCACGGCGCTCAGCACATCGTGGTTGACCTCGGGGCGGCGCAGCAGGTCCATCAGGCTGTATTCATGCTCCAACGGCTTGCCCAGCAAACGCTCGGCATCAGCAGCGGGCAACGTCTGCGGCCGCACCCAGGTGGCCTTCAAGCGCTGTGTTTCACGTGAAACCGCTTCGCGCTTGCGGCTGAACGCCGTCCAGCGTGCGTCGTCGACCAGGCCCAGCCGGCGGCCGTGTTCGGTGAGGCGCGCATCGGCGTTGTCTTCGCGCAGCTGCAGCCGGAACTCGGCGCGGCTGGTGAACATGCGATAGGGCTCGGTCACGCCCTTGGTGATCAGGTCGTCGACCAGCACGCCCAGATACGCCTCGTTGCGGCCCGGCGCCCAGGCCGGTTGTTCACGCACCTGCAAAGCGGCGTTCAAACCGGCGAACAGGCCCTGCGCGGCCGCTTCCTCGTAGCCGGTCGTACCGTTGATCTGCCCAGCGAAGAACAGGCCGTGGATCGACTTGGTCTCGAAGCTGGCCTTCAGCGCGCGCGGATCGAAGTAGTCGTACTCGATCGCATAGCCCGGCCGCAGGATGTGCGCCTGCTCCAGGCCGACCATTGAGTGCACCGCAGCCAGCTGGATGTCGAACGGCAGTGAGGTCGAAATGCCGTTGGGATAGAACTCGTGCGTCGTCAGCCCCTCGGGCTCCAGATAGATCTGATGCGAGGTCTTGTCGGCGAAGCGATTGACCTTGTCCTCGATGCTCGGGCAGTAGCGCGGCCCGACGCCTTCGATCACGCCGGTGAACATCGGGCTGCGGCCGAAGCCCGAGCGGATGATCTCGTGCGTGCGCTCGTTGGTGTGGGTGATCCAGCACGGCACCTGCCGCGGGTGCTGCGATGCATCGCCGAGGTAGCTGAACACCGGCATTGGCGTCTCAGGTGCGGCACCATCTGGCCCCGGAACGCCGTCGCCATGCTGCGGTATCAGCCGGCTGAAATCGATGCTGCGGCCATCGATGCGAGGCGGGGTGCCGGTCTTCAGGCGGCCCTGCGGCAGCTTCAACTCCTTCAGTCGTGACGACAAGGTGATCGCTGGTGGGTCACCCGCGCGCCCTGCCGCATGGCTGTCCAGGCCCACATGCACCTTGCCGTTCAGGAAGGTGCCGGCCGTCAACACCACAGCCCGCGACTTGAAGCGAACGCCCACTTGCGTGACAACGCCCGCCACAGCATCACATTCGATGATCAGGTCATCACAGGCCCCTTGGAACAGCCACAGGTTCTGCTGGTTTTCGAGCCGGCGCCGGATCGCCGCGCGGTACAGCACGCGATCGGCCTGGGCGCGGGTCGCGCGCACGGCCGGCCCCTTCGAGCCGTTCAGAATGCGGAACTGGATGCCGGCCTCGTCGGTTGCCGCAGCCATCGCCCCGCCCAGTGCATCGATCTCCTTGACCAGGTGCCCTTTGCCGATACCGCCGATCGACGGGTTGCAGCTCATCTGGCCCAGCGTTTCGATGTTGTGCGTCAGCAGCAGCGTGGCGCAACCCAGCCGCGCCGACGCCAGCGCCGCCTCGGTGCCAGCATGCCCGCCACCGATCACAATAACGTCGAAAACTTGAGGGAACCACATAGCGCTGCCTGTTTTTTAAGCAATCTGCGATTGTAGGTAGCAGCCTGCGTGAAGTCACTCTGCTGCCAGCAACCCTCGAACCCTGACCCATTCAATGCCGCGCTTTGCCACTGTTTTGCAAGCCGCCAATGCGCCCGCTGCTCAGGCAGTCTGCCGGCCCGGTTGTGGCGCCTGCTGTACGGCGCCGTCGATTTCCAGTTCGATCCCGGGCATGCCGTTCATCAACGGCCTCGGAAAAGCCACTGGCGTTGCGTGCATCCAGCTGACCGCCGACCTGCGTTGCGCGCTGTTCGGCTTGCCGCAGCGTCCGGCGGTGTGTGCGTCGCTGAAACCGAGTGCTGAGATGTGCGGCGAGACGCGGGCTGAGGCCATCGCCTGGCTCACCGCGCTGGATCGGGACACCACCCCTGAACCGGCGTTCGTCGCCCGTCGCGCAGACTGAGCGGGTCGCCGTCCGGCCCTCAGCGGCCGAACGCCCCGCCCCCCGGCACGCTGCGCAGATCCTGCGCGACCCGCCCCTCGTGCAGCACGATCACGCGGCTGGCGGTGGCGATCGTCTCCGGCCGGTGCGCCACGATGACGCGCGTCAGGTCGAGTTGGCGAACCGCTTGGTTGACCAGCCGCTCGCGGTCGACATCGAGCGCGCTGGTCGCCTCGTCGAGGAACAGGATGCGCGGGCGCTTGTACAGCGCGCGGGCCAGCAGGATGCGCTGCTTCTGCCCACCCGACACGCTGGTACCCATGTCACCGATCAGCGTGTGAAAGCCCATCGGCATCTCTTCGATTTCCTCGTGGACGGCGGCCAGCCGGGCGCATTCCTCGGCCCACAAGTGGTCAGGTGTCGCATCGAAGAAGCTGATGTTGTCGATGATCGAGCCGGCGAACAGCTGATCGTCTTGCATCACCGTGCCGATCATGTCGCGCCAGGCGCGCGCACCGAGTCGCCCCAGCGGCAAGCCACCGACACGCACCTCACCGGCCTGCGCCTCCAGCGTGCCCAGCATCAGCTTCAGCAGCGTGGTCTTGCCACAGCCCGAGGGCCCGGCGATGGCCACCGACTCGCCTGGCTCGATGGTCAGGCTCAGCCCGTCGATGACCCATGGCTCACCATCCGAGTAACGGAAGCGGATGCCGCTGAGCTGGAGTTGGGCGCCGACCTTGTCGACATCGACCGAGGCGACCACGTCGGCCTCGGGCGCGGTCAGCACGATGTCGGCCAGCCGCTCGCCCTGCAGCTTCAACATCCGCAGCTCGACCAGCTTGTCGATCAGCCCGCTGACGCGCAGCGCGAACTGCTCCTTGTAGGCAAAAAACGCGAACAGCATGCCGACCGAAAAGCTGCGGTCCAGCACCAGCAGGGCACCGACCCAGATCACGGCCACACGCTCCAGCCCGAACACCAGCTTGTGCGACACCGCGAACGTCAGATCGAGCTTACGCATCACGATGTGCGCATTCAGCGCATCGACTGCGCGGTTCATGTACTGGCCCTGCCGCTCTTCCTGCCGATTGAACAGCTTGATTGATTGCACGCCGCGTAGCGACTCGAGAAAGTGAGTGGACACTTTTGCATCGTGCACAATGGATTCTTCGGTCGCATCCCGCAATGGACGGAAGAACACCCAGCGCAACAGCGCGTACAGGCTCACGCCTGCCAGCGCGATCAGCGTCAACTTGAGGCTGTAGAACGCCATCATCGCGAAGGTCAGCGCCACCAGCAGGCCATCGAGCACCACCTCGATGAAGCTGGTGGTCAGAGTCTGCTGGATCTGCTGCACCGCGCCGAAGCGCGACATCACGTCGCCGGTGTGGCGTTTCTCGAACCACACCACCGGCAGCCGCATCAGGTGCGCAAACACGTTCGACAGCCACTGCAGGTTCAGCGTCGCCGACAGGTACAGCACCGCCCACGACCGGATCGCACCGGTTGCCACCTGCACCAGCACCAGCAGCGTGAAGCCCAAGCCCAGCGTGACCAACAGGTCGCGGTCGGCGCTGACCAGCACGCTGTCGACCACCCACTGCATGAAAAACGGCGACAGCAGCATGAACACTTCCAGCGCCAGCGCGAGCACCATGATCTGCACGAGTGAGCGCTTCAAGCCACTGACCTGGCCGAGCAACTGCCGCACCGTCACCGACTGACGCTCCACGCGCGGCTGGAATTCGGGGGTCGGTGTCAGCTCCAGCACCACGCCGGTGAAGTGCTTGGACACCTCGGCCATCGACAGACGACGCACGCCACGCGCCGGGTCGTGCAGCACCGCCTTGCCACCGCGCAACGCGACCAGCACCACAAAGTGGTTCAAATCCCAGTGCAGCACGCAGGGCAAGTGCAACTGCGGCAGGTGGTCGAGCTCGGCGCGCAGCGCCCGTGAGCTCAGTTGCAACTGGCCCGCGATGCGCGTCAAATCCATCATCGTCGCGCCCTTGAGCGACAGCGAGAAACGCTTTCGCAAGGTCGGCAGGTCGGTCTTCAGCCCATGGTGCGTGGCCACCATCGCGAGGCACGCCAGGCCGCATTCGGCCTCTTCGGTCTGCAGCAGCATCGGGACCTGCGACCTGCTCCACCCCATGCGCAGGGCCGCCAGCGCGGCCACGCCAAGCCCCGGGTCCTCGGTGCCCATCACAGCCGACCAGTGACGCTCAACAGCGGCTCGAAGATCCACTCGATCAGACGCCGCCGGTCGAGCAACACATCGGCTTCGAGCTGCATGCCGGCGACCAAGGGCTGCGCGACACCATAAGCCTGGACCGTCTGCTCATCGAGCGCCACGGTGATGCGGTACAGCGGCTCGGCGGGTGGCGAGGCGCCATCCGCATTGGCGCCGGGCACCGCACCGGCTGACAAGGGCAGGCTCGCCAGCTCAGCCGCCTGCAACGGCGTGCGCGACACCTGCAGCACTTGTCCTGGGTGATGTCCGAACTTCTGGTACGGAAACGCCTGGTAGCGCAGCTGCACGGCCTGCGCGGGCCGCAGAAAACCGACGGCGCTGGACGGGGCGAACAACTGAGCCTGCATCTTCGCGCCCTCGGGCAGCAGACTGGCCAGGGCGGCCGACGGGGTGACGCTGTCACCGGCTGCAGCGAGCACCGCCGTCACCACGCCCGATCGTGGCGCTCGCACGACGATGCGTTGCAAGGCACCGCTCTCGGCCGAGGCCTGCGTCAGCTCGGCGAGGCTTCGCTCGATGCCGCCGCGCTGCGACTGAGCCTGCAAGGTGCGCTCCTGTCGCTGCGCTTCCAGCCCCCCGATTTCACGCTGCTGTGCGAGGCGTTGGCGCACCAGCGCTTGCGCCTGCGCGCGCAAACCAAGGATTTCTTCAGCCTTGGTCTGCACATGGGCGCCCGAGACGAAGTTGTCGGCCTGTAAGGATTGGAGCTGCGCCAGGGCCCTTTGCGCCAGCGCCAAGCGCTCCTGCTGAAGTGCACCTTCGGCGTCCATTTGCGCCAGCTCGCGGCGCATGTCAGCGATCTGTCGCGTGAGGGCAGCGACCTGCTCTTCTTCGAGGCGATGACTCTGCCGGCTGGCCTCTTTCAGGCTGCGCGCGCGCGCATCAATGCTGCCCTGTACGGCGGCCTGGGCGTCACCCGACGTGGTCGACCGGTCAACCGAAATGACGAACAGGATGTCTCCAGCGTGAACCGAATCGCCTTCCGAGACACGCCGCTCGACGACGGTGCCAGCCTGCGGAGAGGGCAGTCGCAGTACGCCCTGATCGGGCACCACCACACCCACCACATGAGCCTTGCGGGTGTACTCGCCGTGAACCACGAACCACCCGGTGGCCATCGCCGTGATGGCCACTAGCCCTGCCAAGACCGAAAACGGAACTGGCCGGACCAGTTGAATCCGGCCCAGCCAGGTGTTGCTGCGGTGCTCCAGCGCTTCAATGCGAAACAGATCGCTCATCGTTGCGAGTGTCGTCGCCTGCGAGGCGACCGAGCAGGGTCACCGCCAAGAAAGAATCACTTTCACCAGCGGCGGCCTGGGGCACCGCCGCTGACTTCGCGCAATTCGTCTGATTTCAGCTCGCGCGGGCCGTTCACAGGCTCGCGACGCGTCTTGACTTGGGTATCGACGGTCTTGGCGACAGGGGTTTGGCGAGACACCGGCGCGTTGAAGGGCAATTTCCGCATGTGAAACTCCTGAGAGAGGTGGGTCAGATGCACACCGTGTGCATGACCGCATTCCAGCAGTTCCCCCGTCATTTCATAACTGTCAACTCTTACAGCTTGTACTCCGCCCCAGAGGCGATTAAGCGTTCACGTAATATCTCAAAAAATCAGCTTCAGGCGCAGCGCCTTCAGCACGGCTTGGTGCTTGTTGACGCAATCGAGCTTATGGGTGGCGTTGGTCAGGTGAAGCACGGCGGTGCGTTCGCTGATGCCCAGGATGTTGCCGACCTCCCAGGCCGTCTTGCCCTCCATGGTCCAGCGCAGGCTCTCAAGTTCGCGAGGGGTCAATGACACCGCGCTGGCATCGGGGACGCTCGGCAGCAGCACGCGCGAGGCCGCGTCCTGGGCGAGCACGGCAAACAGTTGCAGGTCAGCGACCATGCGGGTGAGCTCCTGCGACGCATGGGGCAGCGGGCGATCGCGGTCCACACCCAGCACAAAATGCCGCCCTTCCGGCAGATGCAGCGCCAGACAGATGCCGGTGCGGTAGCCGTAACGGGCCTGCGCTTCCCACATTTCCGATTGGCCGGCCGAGATGTAGGTGGTCTGGTCCCAGATGATGGGCACACTCTTGCGCTTGCAGTGCTGCATCACCGGGTCGTTCAAACATTTCGCGCCCTCTTCGAGCGCCGCACTGAAAGCCGGGGGTGCGTTGTCGATGGTGATGAATTCAGTGTCGCCCAGAAAGTGGTCGATGACGGTGATGGCCGACACGGTCTCGAAACCCAGGCCACGGGCGAAGCCGACGATTTCAGAGTGAAGATCGTCCCGGCTTTGCGCCTCGAACACCGATGAAAAGCCACCCTGAAGCATCAGAAACCGATCACTCCCGAACGCCAGACAGTCGCTGTCCCACCGCCGCACACCTGCAAACATTGACAGGTGGCAAGCTCGACAAACCCGCAGACACTGAAGTCCAAGGCAGTTTGGTGACTGCCCGGTGAAAGGCGGTAATCCATGACTCCTCCGTGGACAGTGCGTGCATGGCCCCCTCTATTGTGGCAGGCGGACTCTACGATGGATTTGTGTCTGACACACATGCACACCCGTGTCGTCCATTCCGGTTTGCCCGACTCGCCTTGTTGTGGACAGACCTTGTGGGCACGCACCAGTGATGAAACGACCGCAGGTGTGGCCTGGGACTGGGTGCAGTTGCATCAAGGGGTGGTCGCGATGGCCGATCCGATGGGTCTGGTGACCAACCTGATGCTGCTGGACGCCCACGGCGAGCCGATCCCCACGCTGCAGGCCACGCTGCACCTGAACGAGATCGTCCATGCGCTGCCGTGGCAGACCGAGGTCGAGCGCGCTTTGGCGAGGATGGCGGCCTGACGGGGTCCGGTCTTCGCATCGCCGCAGGGTGCATGACCGGTCAGCCGGACCGGCACATTTCGATGTGCGGGATGGTGTCTTCGAGGTAGACCTCACTGACGGCCCGGAATCCTTCCGCGCGGTAGAAATCCTCAAGATGGCTTTGCGCCGACAGCCGGAGGCCCTGCCCAGGGTATTCGGCCACTGCCTGCGCGATAGCACGTTGGACCAACGCCCGCCCGAGACCGATGCCGCGACCGGCGCTCCAGGTTAGCACGCGGCCGATCGCCGGCTCGGTGTACTTGACGCCAGGGGCCAACACCCGGGCATAGGCCAAGGGCATCTGCTGCTCGTCTGACCACGCGGCCAGGTGCCAAGCGGCCTCATCGCGCCCGTCGACATCAAGGTAAGCGCAACGCTGCTCGACGCAGAACACCTGCTGACGTGCCATGTAGATGTATTGCAGTTCCTGCAGGGTGAGCGCGTCGAAACGACAGCAGTGCCAGCGGGTTGCAAGGGTGGCCGGGGTCAACATCCGACGGATCATGCCGCGTCGTCACACAAATTTCCATGTCAGCGTGATGCCAGCGTGGCGACGACGCTGCGGTTCAGGCCTGCAGGCCACGCACGGCTCAGCGCACGGCCGCATCGTTCAAGCGCCGCGCCACCCACAGCAGCCCCAGCACGGTGAGACCTGCGCAGACCGCCAACGGCACCGCCAGGTCGGTGGCGCCCAGGGCCTCGCCCTTCAGCACGCGGGCCATCAGCGTCGACTGTGCCAGGGCCGGCACCCACAGGTGCCACGGCGATTCGCCGCGCTGATCGAACACCGACACCAGCGGCAGCAGTGAAACCGCGGCCAGCAGCACCGTGCTGCTGGCCTGCGCCTCCTTGAAGCTCTTGCAGCGGATCGCGATCGCCATCAGCAGCGCCGACATCGCTGCGGCAAACGGCAACAGCAGCGCCAGAAAGGCCAGCGCCTCGCGCCCACCGTACTGGAACATCGCCTGCAGCGTGTCGCTGCGCAGCAGCCACTGCGCCGGGATGAAGCTGAAGCAGCTCAGCATCGCGATCAGCACCGCCACACTGGCAACCGCGCCCCACTTGCCCAGCACGATGGCACCGCGCCGGGCCGGGTTCATCAGCAGCGGCTCGAGGGATCCGCGCTCGCGCTCGCCGGCGGTCGTGTCCAGCGCGGCGTTCAAGGCGCCGTACAACACCGCCATGATGACGAAGAAGGGCAGCATGCCGGTAATCTGGGCCGCGCGGGTGCGCGCGCTGGCCAGGTCGCGCTCCTGCACCTCGAACGGCTCCAGCAGCTCGGTGGCCACGCCGCGCAGCGCCAGTGTCAGCGTCGTGCGTTCCAGCGCATGGGCAGCCAGCAGTCGCTGCACCCGGGCGGCGCCGGCCTGCGCCTGCGCATTACCGCTGTCGCTGACCACCTCGATCGCTGGCGCCTCGCCACGCTGCACCGCGGCGTCGAAGCCCTTCGGCACCACCAGCACCGGGTCGGACCATTTGCGCGCGCGCAGCTGCGCCTCGTAATCGGCCGGTGGCGCCTTGACGATGCGGGTCTGCCGCTGCAGGAAATTGACCAGAGCGGGCGCGTTCTCTGCCCCATCGACGTAGACGACGCGGCCCTCCGCACTGGCCTCGAAGCTGGCCAGCAGCGCCGACAGCGCGACCAACAGCAACGGGCCCATCAGCACGCTGCTGAACAGCACGACCATCAGCGTGCGCCGGTCGCGCAGCGCATCGATGATCTCCTTGCGGTAGACGGCCCAGGCCGCGCGCAGGGTACTCATGACGCAAGCTCGCGCAGGGGCGGGAACGCCAGTTGCACGAACGCCTCTTCGAAGTCGCTCTGCCCGGTCTGCGACAGCAACTCCTCCACCGTGCCTGCGGCCACGCTGCGGCCGCGCGACACCACGACGACGTGGTCACACAGCCGCTGGACCTCCTGCATGATGTGCGTCGAGAACACGATGCACTTGCCGCCGCCTTCTGCTGTGCGCAGGAAGCGCAGCGACTCCCGCAGGCTGCGC
The DNA here is from genome assembly GCA_025352345.1 of Burkholderiales bacterium. GTDB lineage: Bacteria > Pseudomonadota > Gammaproteobacteria > Burkholderiales > Burkholderiaceae_C > PBB1. The sequence goes on from JANXTP010000419.1 coordinate 23,019, forward strand.
GTGGCGGGCACATCGAGGCCGTTGGTCGGCTCGTCCAGCACGATGTTCGCCGGGTCGTGCACCAGCGCGCGGGCCAGCGCGATCTTCATCCGCTCGCCCTGGCTGAAGCCCTCGATGCGGCGACCGAGCAGCGGCTTGAATGCCAGCATGTCAGCCAAAAGCTCAGCCCGTGCGTCGGCCTGGTCACGGCCGAGGCCCTGCAACGCGCCGTAGTAGATGATGTTTTCGCGCGCGGTCAGCCGCGGGTACAGCCCGCGCGCGTCGCTGAGCACCCCCATGCGCGCCAGCGCCTCGCGCGGGCGACTCGCCACGTCGATGCCGTCCACCGCCATCCGGCCGGCATCGGGCGTGATCAAACCGGCCAGCATCCGCAAGGTGGTCGTCTTGCCGGCACCGTTGGGGCCGAGTAGGCCGGTGATGCAGCCATCGGTCGCGGTGAAGCTGAGCTGCTCGACCGCCGCGATGCCCGCCGGCATCGGCCGGCGCGTCAGTGCATCTTGCAGGCTGCGTGCCGGTGCGGCAAACCGCTTCGCGAGCCCATTGACGACGATCACCGGGCGCCTTTCTCGACCGCTGGGCCCGATGGGTTCACCGGCTCAAAGGCTGGTGGCCGTGGAATGTCAGCCACGCACGACGCATCGACGGCCAGCGCCGCGGCGTCGTCTGCGGCATCGATGAAACGGAACATCACGTCGCGAACGCAGCCGACGCCCATCAGGCCGTGGCCGGCATTCGCCACCGTGACCTGTCGCGCTTTCGGCCCCAGCGCTCGTGCCACCCGGTCGGCATGACGCGGCGGTGTGGCCGGGTCGAGTCCGCCGCTGAGTAGCAGCGTGGCCGTCGACGCAACGGGGATCCTGTAGAACGCCTCGGGCACGGTGCCGCGTGGCCAGAAGGCGCAGGCGCGCTGGTAAAGCTGCGCCGCGTGGTCGACGAACGGTGCCGTCAGCGAGACCAGGCTCGCGCCTGATGCCTCGGCCGGCATCTCAGGCGCAAGCCGCGGCCCGTCCTCGGCGCACAGCACACTGAAATGCATGCCCATCGCCACCGTGCTGCCACGTCGGCCGGCCAGCGCGTCAGCCAGGCCCAGCAGCGCCTCATAGCGCCCCTGCGCCGCCTCGCCGATCGCCTGCGGCAGCGCCGCCGCCAACGACGGCGCATACAGCGGCCCGCGCACCGCGCCGAGCACCCGGTCGCGGTCCAGCGTGAAGTTCTCGCGCTGGCCGGTCAGCGGATGGATCGCGCTCACCGGCTTCGGCAGGCTGGCCAGCAGCGCGCGCCAATCGGCACGCAGCGTCGGATGCCTGTGCTGGCAGGCCGAGCTGCGCTCGCAATCGGCGAGCATCGCATCGAAGGCGGCCTGGGTGTCGATGCCGCCGCTGGTCGGCAGCGCCATGTCGGGCGGCGCGACGCCATCGAGCACACTGCGCCGCAGCCGATCGGGGAACTGCCGTGCGTACTCCAGCGCCGCGCGCGTGCCGTAGGAGGCGCCGACCAGGTTGATGCGCTCGGTACCCAGCCGGGCGCGCACCGCGTCGAGGTCCTGTATCGCGACCGTCGTGGTGAAAAAGCGCAGGTCGTCGGCCGACGTCAGCGGCGCGGCGGTCGACAGCCGCGTCAGGCACTGGCGCAGCTGCACCAGTTGCGCGGCCAGGCCGGCCGGTTCGGCCAGCGGTGCGTGCCGGCGGTTTTCGCATTCGAGCGGCGCCGAGCGGCCCGTGCCCCGCTGATCGACGAAGACGATGTCGCGCCGGTTGTTCAGCCGGGAAAACAGCGGCAGCACCGCAGGCGCCAGCGCGATCGCGCTCTGCCCCGGCCCGCCGGCCAGCAGAAACACCGGGTCGGGCAGGCGGCGGCGTGCCACCGCGGGCACCACGATGAAGTGGATGTCGAGTTGCGGGCCGGTCGGCCGCGCTGCATCGAGCACGCGCTGGACCACGCCGCAGCGCACCTCGTTGGCCAGGCCCGGCACACGGCACGGGATGGTCCTCCCGTCGGACTGCGCCCACAACGCCGGTGCCCACGTAGCCAGCAACGCGATCGCTGCCGACCGCCACCTCCGGGTCACGCTCAAGCCAGCAGCCGTTTCAACTCGCCACTGGCGATCAGCTTGGCCAGGTCGTCGGCACCGCCGATCAGCACGCCCTTGACAAAAACCAATGGGAAGGTCGGCCAGCCCGACCACATCTTAAGCGCGAGCCGCTGGCGCCACTGGCTCAGGTAGCTGCCGTACTCCAGGTAATGGTGTGGCGCCGCCGCGGCGTCGAGCGCCTTGCGTGCCCGCTTGCAGAACGGGTTGCCGGCCATGCCGACCACCAGCACCGCGTTCGACATCGAGGCCGCCTGCACGTTGTGCACCACCTCGACATGCAGATGTTCGACGGTGTCGCGGATGGCGGGGTGCAGGCGGGATTCATCGAGCAAGGGGCGGGACATCGGAGGGCTCCTTTGGTGCTGCCGCAAACGTTGGCGACAAGCGACAAGCGTAGCTGAGTGCGCAGGTCATCGAAACGACCCGCCGATTCGTTACCCCGGTTCTCGTACAGAATTTCTGCGCTGCGGTGTCGGCTCGGTTTCTGCTATGGGTCATGCCCCACCGCCACCCTCGATCGCCACCTGACACGACAAGGATCACACCGCCATGCGCCGTCAATTCACCCCACGCCGCTGCAAAGCGCTCAGCCTCGTTCTGGCCGGCCTCGGCTGCCTCGCCAACCTGAGCGGCGCGCTGGCCGCCGAACCCAAGGTCCTCAACATCTACAACTGGTCGGACTACATCGCCGACGACACGATCAAGAACTTCGAGAAGGAGACCGGCATCAAGGTCAACTACGACAACTACGACAACAACGAGGTGCTGCACGCCAAGCTGGTCGCTGGTAAGACCGGCTACGACATCGTCGTGCCCGGCGCCCACTTCGCGAAGGCGCAGATCGAAGGCGGTCTGTTGCAGAAGCTCGACCGCAGCAAGCTCAGCAATTGGGGCAACCTCGACAAGGGCCTGCTGGATCAGCTGGCGAACGTCGACCCGGGCAACGAGCACCTGGTCGACTGGCTGTGGGGCTACATCGCGGTCGGCATCAACATCACCAAGGTCAAGGCCGCCCTCGGCGACCTGCCGATGCCCGACAACGCCTGGAGCCTGCTGTTCGACCCGAAGTACGCCAGCAAGTTGAAGGGCTGCGGCATCAGCGTCCTCGACTCCGCCTCCGAGGTGCTGCCGATCGCGATGCTGTACGCCGGCAAGCCGCCGTTCAGCAAGGAAAAGGCCGATTACGACGCCGCAGCAGCCGTGCTGAAAGCGGCGCGCCCGTACGTGACGCGCTTCTCGTCGTCGGGTTACATCAACGACCTGGCCTCCGGCTCGGTGTGCGCCGTGATGGGCTACTCAGGCGACATCAACATCGCCCGCGCCCGTGCGATCGAGGCGAAGTCCAAGTTCGAGATCCTGGCCCTGGTGCCCAAGGGCGGCTCGACGCTGTTCTTCGACACCATGGCGATCCCAAAGGATGCGAAGAACGTCGAGAACGCGCACCTGTTCATCAACTACATCCTGCGCCCGGAGGTGCATGCGTCGCTGACGAACAAGGTGTTCTATGCAAACCCGAACGCGGCCTCGCTGAAGTTCGTCAAGAAGGACGTGGCCGAGAACACCACCATCTTCCTGAGCGACGCCGACAAGAAACTGATGACCGCGCCGGACAGCGTGCCGCAACCGATACGGCGTGTGCAGACACGGGTGTTCACAGCCTTCAAGGCTGGGAAGTAGTCACTTGCCAGACCGCTCGCCGGGGTTCGCCTCGGCAGGCGGGGTTTGCACTTGCGTTGCAGCGCGTCGGGTCCCGCCCCGGCTGCCGAGTAACTTTCATTTGCGGGCCCAAATGAAAGTCACCAAAGCAAAGGGCCTGAACACCAGCCCATTTGGCCTGCTCGCTTCGGCCAGCCGCCTACTTCAACGGCTCTGGCTGGAGAACACAAACCGAATTACGTCTTCGGTTACCTCGCTCAGGTTCAAACATGCGGTCTCGCTACGCCTCGACCCTGTCGGGTCCTCGGTTTGGCTTCTTGTGCCAGAGCCTTTGCCGTTCGCC
>JANXTP010000188.1 GCA_025352345.1 Burkholderiales bacterium
GGCAAGCTGGTGCCGAAGGACGTGCTGATCTGGCAGGACCCGGTTCCGACCATCGATCACGAACTGGTCACCGCGCAGGATGTCGCCGCGCTGAAGGCGCAGCTGCTCGCCTCAGGCCTGACGATCTCGCAACTGGTCACCACGGCCTGGGCGTCTGCCTCGACCTTCCGCGGCAGCGACAAGCGCGGCGGCGCCAACGGCTCACGCATCCGCCTCGCACCGCAGAAGGATTGGGAGGTCAACCAGCCGGCCGAGTTGGCAACCGTGTTGGCCAAGCTCGAAGCGATCCAGACCGCGTTCAACGCAGCGCAGGCCAGCGGCAAGAAAGTGTCGCTGGCCGATCTGATCGTGCTGGGCGGGGCCGCGGCGGTCGAGGCCGCCGCGAAGCAAGCGGGCTTCGAGGTGAAGGTGCCGTTCTCGCCGGGCCGCACCGACGCCTCGCAGGCGCAGACCGATGCGCACTCGTTTGCGCCGCTGGAACCCGTCGCAGACGGCTTCCGCAACTACCTGCGCCCGGGGCTCGAAGGCTCGGCCACTGAGCTGCTGGTGGACAAGGCGCAGCTGCTGAAGTTGACGGCGCCCGAAATGACGGTGCTGATCGGTGGGCTGCGTGTGTTGAATGCCAACGTCGGGAAGGCCGCCCACGGCGTCTTCACCCAGCGCCCCGAGACGCTGACCAACGACTTCTTCGTCAACCTGCTCGACATGAGCACGGCCTGGCAGACATCCACTGGCAACCCAGCCGTGCTGGAAGGCCGCGATCGGGCGACGGGCCAAATCAAGTGGACGGGCACGGTCGTCGATCTGGTCTTCGGCTCGAACTCGCAGCTGCGCGCACTTGCCGAGGTCTACGCCACGAGCGATGCGCACGCGAAGTTCGTCAACGACTTCGTCGCGGCCTGGGCCAAGGTGATGAACCTCGATCGCTACGACTTGGCTTGAGCACAGCGCGGCGTTGATCGGGAAGGGCGGCAGCGGTGTCGCCCTTTTTCCATTGGCAAGTGGCCGGCGTCTCATGCCGCCCTCGCCCGTCACCGCAAAATCACCGGGGAACTTTCCCCTCCAACCTGCGCGAGACCCTTCAGACATGAAACAGTACCAATGCCTGGTGTGCGGCTTCATCTACGACGAAGCCCTCGGCATGCCCCATGACGGCATTCCGGCCGGCACCTTGTGGGCCGATGTGCCCGCGAACTGGGAGTGCCCGGACTGCGGCGTCTCGAAGGCCGATTTCGAGATGGTCGCGATCTAAGGCAACACTGAGCCAGTCGCCGGTCAGATCCCCAGCGGGTCGACGTCGACCGCCCAGCGCAGGATGCGCTGATCCGCAGCGCGCTCGCGCCGTATCGCGTGCAATGCGGGCAGCCAGTCGGCCAGGAAGCGTTGCAGGGCCTGCCGCGAGGCCGACTCGACCAGCATCTGCATCCGCTCGACGTTGGCCACCCGGGCGATCGGTGTCGGCACTGGCGGGTACAGCGTCACGCCGGCCAGCGCTGCATTGGCTTCAGCGGCGTTGGCCGCGGCCTGCAGGAAGCCACGCGCCGCGTCGGTGCTGCGGGCTTCGGCGCGCAGCAGCGCCAGGTGCGAATGCGGCGGCAGCCCGGCCATGCGGCGCTCGGCCAGCTGCGACTCGGCAAACACGTTGAAGTCGTGGCGGCACAGCGCGGCATACAGCGCGTGCTGCGGGTGCCAGGTCTGCACCCACATCTCGCTGGCCGCCGCCTGCGCGGCATCTCGACCAGCGCGGCCTGCGGCCTGCATCAGCAGCGCAAACAGCCGCTCGGGTGCGCGGAAATCACTGCTGAACAGCGAGCTGTCGGGGTTGACCGCAGCCACCAGCGTGATGCGCCGAAAGTCGTGCCCCTTGGTGATCATCTGCGTGCCCACCAGCACATCGACCTCGCCCGCATGCACCGCCCCCAGACGCGCCTCCAGTTCGCCTTTCGCGCGCGTGCTGTCGGCGTCGATGCGGGCAATGCGCACCACTCGGCCGTCGGGCTGCATCAGCAGCTCAGCGAGCTGTTCTTCGAGGCGTTCGGTGCCGCGGCCGATCGGCTGGATGTCGAGGTTGCCGCAGTCGGGGCAAGCACGCGGCACACGCTCGGTGTAACCGCAATGGTGACAACGCAGTGTGCGGTCTAGCTTGTGGAACACCCGCCACGCGCTGCAATTGGGGCAGCCGCTCTTCCAGCCGCAGTCGCCGCAGTGCAGCACGGGCGCGTAGCCGCGGCGGTTCAGGAACACCAGGCTCTGCTCGCCACGTTCTATGCGCTGCTGCAGCGCGGCCACCAGCGGTGGCGAAAGTGCTGTACTGACCCCGCCAGCGCCCTTCACCTTCGGCTGCGTATTCATGTCCACCAGCCGCACCACAGGCAGCACGCCACCGCCGATGCGCGCCGGCAGCGACAGCCGCAGGTAGCGGCCTTCGTCGGCCCGCTGCCAGCTTTCCAGCGACGGCGTGGCCGAGCCGAGCAACACCGTCGCACCTTCGAGCTTTCCACGGTAGACGGCCAGGTCGCGCGCCGAGTAGCGGGCGCCTTCCTGCTGCTTGTACGACGGGTCGTGCTCCTCGTCGACGACGATCAGCCCGAGCCGCGGCATCGATGCGAACACCGCCAGCCGCGTGCCCAGCACCAGGTCGGCCAGCCCAAGGTGCGCCGCCAGCCAGCTGCGCAGCCGCTTCGCTGGCGTCAGCCCGCTGTGCATCGCCACGATGTGCCGTCCGGCAAAGCGCTCGGCAAATTGGGCTTCGAGCTGCGGCGTCAGGTTGATCTCCGGCACCAGCACCAGCGCCTGACGGCCCTGCGCCAGCGCCTCGGCTGCCGCGCGCAGGTAGATCTCGGTCTTGCCGCTGCCGGTGACCCCGTGCAGCAGCACGGTCGGCGCGGCAGGCGACCCTTGTGCCGCTGCCAGTTCGGCCAGCACCCGGGTCTGCGCAGCGTCGAGTTCCCGCGGGGTCGCTGCCGGCGCGGCCTTCGCCTGCGGCACGGCCAGCGCCCGGTGCAGGCGTGCGATGCGCTGGCGGACCTGCGTGTCGTCGAGCTTGCGCAGTTCGGGTGGCAGCACCGACAGCGCAACCTCACCGATGCCGCGCTGGTAGTAGCCCGCAGTGAAATCGACCAGCCGGCACCAGGCCGCGCTGAGCGGCGCCAGCGAGGTCAGCGCGTGCTGCAGCGGCTTCAGCCCGATGGTCGGGCCGACCACCGCATCGCCAGCCTCCGCCTCGCCCGCCCACACCACACCGGTGACCTCGCGGGCACCGAACGGCACGCGGACCAGCGTGCCGGGGGGCAACGGCGACTCGCCGAGATAAGTCAACGGCGCCCGCAGCGCGGTGTGCGCCGGGGCGTCCACCGCGACTTGGAGGCGGATGCTTTCAGGCACCGCTGTCAACCCCTGAGTTAAACGGGAAAGCTAGAGCTTTTCTCAGACATACCCGGTAAGCCACTGATTTGACTGACCTTTTCAAGCTGTCCACCCAATCTGTGGATAACTTTGTGGGTAAGCTTCGTAAAGTCATGCTAAATCCTTGATTCATCGGGCCTGGCCTTGGATTGCCCACTTTCAGGGCAGGGTTCCACGCCTAATGAAATCAACAACTTAGCGACGATTAAATAAATAGTGCTGCTGCATTGCAGCAGCAGCCGGGGCGCCTGGGACAGGCAGGAGAAATGGGGATAAGTCAATGCCTGAGCACTCACTCACCGGAAAATTCAAGCGCTGGAACGCTCAGCGCCCGCTATACCCTGCCGCGTTGGCTCAGCCGTGCTGCCGCAAGCGGCGTGACACCTCGTGCACCGCATCGACCAGCGCGGTCACGCTCTCCGGCGGCGTGTGCTGGCTGATGCCGTGGCCGAGGTTGAAGATGTGGCTGTCCACCGTGCCGTTGCTGTGCAGGGGGCCGGGCACGCCGAAGCTTTCCAGCGTCTTGGTCACCTCGGCGCGGATCTGATCCGGGTTCGCGAACAGCACGCTCGGGTCGAGGTTGCCCTGCAGCGCGACACGGCTGCCGACGCGCTCGCGAGCCGACTTCAGGTTGACCGTCCAATCCAGGCCCAGCACATCGGGCTCCAGTGCCGCCATCTCTTCCAGCCACAGGCCACCGCCTTTGGTGAACACGATGTGTGGAATGCGTTGGCCATCGTGCTCGCGCTTGAGCTGCTGCAGCACCCGCCGGGTGTAGGCCAGGCTGAACTCCTGAAACGCGCCGTCGGCCAGCACGCCGCCCCAGCTGTCGAACACCATCACCGCTTGCGCACCGGCTTCGATCTGCGTGTTCAGGTACAGCGCCACCGCATCGGCGTTGATCGCCAGGATGCGGTGCATCAGATCGGGGCGGCGGTACATCATGGTCTTGACCAGGCGGTAGTCGTCCGAGCCTGCCCCCTCGACCATGTAGCAGGCCAGCGTCCACGGGCTGCCTGAAAAACCGATCAGCGGCACGCGGCCATTCAGCGCCTTGCGGATCGAGGTGACGGCGTCGAACACATAGCGCAGCTTGGCCATGTCGGGCACGGCGAGCAGGTCGACTGCGGCCTCGTCGCGCACCGCGCGCTCGAACTTCGGGCCTTCGCCCATCGCGAAGCTCAGGCCCAGGCCCATCGCATCGGGAATGGTGAGGATGTCGCTGAACAGGATGGCCGCATCGAGTGCATACCGCTCCAGCGGCTGCAGCGTCACCTCGGTGGCGTAGTCGGTGTTGGTGGCGAGGCCCATGAAGCTGCCGGCCTGCGCACGGGTGGCACGGTATTCCGGCAGGTAGCGCCCGGCCTGGCGCATCAGCCAGACGGGCGTGTGGGCGGTGGGCAGGCGCAGACAAGCGCGCAGGAAGCTGTCGTTTTGGAGGGGTGCATACATCCAGGAATTATCACGCCCATAATTTCGTCTCCCCGGCGTTTGTGCCCCGGGAAAACGCCGGATTCACAGGAGCTGACCATGCGCGCTGACACCATCCTCCAGACCATCGGCAACACGCCGCACATCCGCATCCAACGGCTGTTCGGTGCGGGTTCTCAGGTCTACATCAAGAGCGAACGCAGCAACCCCGGCGGCTCGATCAAGGACCGCATCGCACTCGCCATGGTGGAGGCGGCCGAAGCCTCGGGCGCGCTGGTGCCGGGCTCGACCATCATTGAGCCGACCTCGGGCAACACGGGTGTGGGCCTCGCGATGGTGGCCGCGGTGAAGGGTTACAAGCTGGTGCTGGTGATGCCCGAGAGCATGAGCATCGAGCGGCGGCGGCTGATGCTGGCCTACGGCGCCACCTTCGAGCTGACGCCGCGCGAAAAAGGCATGAGCGGTGCCATCGCCCGCGCCACTGAGTTGGTCGCAGCCACACCAATCGCCTGGATGCCGCAGCAGTTCGAGAACGCCGCCAACATCGATGTGCATGTGCGCACCACCGCCATGGAGATCGCCCGTGACTTCCCCGAAGGCATCGACGCGCTGATCACCGGCGTGGGCACTGGCGGCCACATCACCGGCTGCGCGCAGGTGCTCAAGGCGAAGTGGCCCCAATTGAAGGTGTACGCGGTCGAGCCCACCGCCAGCCCGGTGATCAGCGGCGGCAAGCCGGGGCCGCACCCGATCCAGGGCATCGGCGCCGGGTTCATCCCGAAAAATCTGCACACCGCGCTGCTCGACGGCGTGATCCAGGTCGATGCCGAAGCGGCCCGCGAAATGGCACGGCGTGCGGCACGCGAAGAAGGCATGCTGGTGGGCGTGTCGTCAGGGGCCACGTTGGCCGCGATCGCCCAGAAGCTGCCCGAGCTGGCGCCCGGCGCCACCGTGCTCGGCTTCAACTACGACACCGGCGAGCGCTACCTGTCGATCGAGGGGTTCCTGCCGGTGGAGTGAGAGCGCATGAGCGCGACGGCGGCCCATGCGACGAAGCGCTTGGCAACAACCGGGCGCACGCTGCAAGCGGCCCATCGCGCGATCGGGGCAGTACCATGCCATGCTTCGAACCGACCCTCGGAGCGTGACGATGTTTCAAAGACTAGGCTTGGCCGCGCTGGCGCTCACCACCCTGCTCGCCCTCAGCGGCTGTGGCTACAACCAATTCCAGAAGCTCGACGAAGAGGTCAAGGCCAGTTGGGCCGAGGTGCTGAACCAGTACCAGCGGCGCGCCGACCTGATCCCGAACATCGTTGCCACCGTCAAGGGCGAAGCCACCTTCGAGCAGGACACCCTGACCAAGGTGATCGAGGCTCGGTCGAAGGCGACCAGCATCCAGGCCACGCCCGAGCTGGTCAACGACCCCGCCGCCTTCCAAAAATTCCAGGCCGCGCAGGGTGAATTGACCGGTGCCTTGAGCCGGCTGATGGTGGTCGCCGAGCAGTACCCGAGCCTCAAGGCCAACCAGGCCTTCCAGGACCTGCGGGTGCAGCTCGAAGGCACCGAGAACCGGGTCACAGTGGCGCGCAACCGCTACATCAAGACGGTGGCCGACTACAACGTGCTGGCGCGCAGCTTCCCGAACAACCTGACTGCGATGGTGTTCGGCTACACCGTGAAGCCGAGCTTTTCAGTGCAGAACGAGGCCGAAATCTCGAAGCCGCCGGCGGTGAATTTCGACAAGCCCGCGGCCAAGTAAGTGAGGGCTGCCAGCGCCGGTGCTCGCGCTGTGCCCCGGCTCGTCGGGGTCTTGTGGTGGCTGATGGCATGGTTGTGGCTCGGTGTTTCCGCGCACGCACAGGACGTGCTGCCGGTGCCACCGCTCACCGCGCCGGTGATCGACCAGACGGCCACGCTCGATGAAGCACAGCGGGCGGCCTTGATCGCCAAGCTGGCCGCGATCGAGCAGCAGACCGGCAGCCAGATCGTCGTGCTGATGGTGCCGAGCACGCTGCCCGAAGACATCGCCGCCTACAGCCAGCGCGTGGGCGACACGTGGAAGATCGGCCGACGCGACGTTGGCGACGGGCTGCTGATCGTCGTTGCAAAGAACGACCGCCGCGTGCGCATCGAAGTGGCGAAAACGCTGGAGGGCGCAGTGCCCGACCTGGCGGCAAAACGGATCATCGACGCGCAGATCACACCAGCCTTTCGCGCTGGTGATTACGCCGGCGGCTTGAGCGCGGCCGTCGATCAGCTGGCCGCGCGCATCCGTGGCGAGGCGCTGCCTGCGCCGAATCGCCCGGACGCACAGCAGCGCGGCCACAGCAATGGACCGTCGCTGGAATCGCTGGCCATCTTCCTGTTCGTCGCCGTGCCGATCGCCGGTGCGCTGTTCACCCGGATGATGGGCCGCAAGCTCGGCTCGCTGGCCACCGGCGGCATCGCCGGGGGCATTGGCTGGTGGCTGACCGCGAGTGCGCTGCTGGCCGGTGTGGCCGGACTGATCGCAGTCGTGCTGGTCGGCGTGTTCGGCGTGGGCTCTGCACGGCGTGGCGGCGGATCGGACGGCATGCCCCCGATCATCTGGGGCGGTGGCGGCGGTGGCGGCGGCGGTGGATTCAGCTCAGGAGGGGGTGGAGATTTCGGCGGCGGCGGCTCCTCCGGAGGATGGTGACCATGAACGCGCTGATCCGCATCCTGAAACACCGCTGGCTGGACGAGACCGACGCCCGCCGCGTGCTCGGCGCTGACGCGTTGCGCCGCATCGAAGAGCGCGTGTCCGCCAGCGAACGCAGCCACACCGGCGAATTGCGGGTGTGCGTCGAAGCAGGCTTGCCGCTGAGTTATTTGTGGCGTGGCGCGAGTGCGCGCGAGCGGGCGATCTCGATGTTCGGCAAGCTGCGCGTGTGGGACACCGAGCACAACAACGGCGTGCTGATCTACCTGCTGCTGGCCGAGCGACGCATCGAGATCGTGGCCGATCGCGGCATCACGCAGCGGGTGCCGGAGCGCACCTGGCAGGACATCTCCGACGCCATGGGTGCGGCTTTCAAAGTCGGTGACTATGCACGCGGCCTGCTCGATGCGGTCGACCAGGTCGGTGCGCTGCTAGCGCAGCATTTCCCGGCCAATGGCTCGCAGGTGAACCCGAACGAGCTGCCGGACCGCCCCGACGTGCGCTGACATCCCCACCTCCGCCGCGGGCATGAAAAAACCCGCCACCAGGGCGGGTTGCAGTCAGCGGGACATCGCTGTCGTCACTTCTTGCGGAACTTGCGCAGCGCCGCGATCTGCGCGGCCATCGTGGCGAACTCGCCTTGCGCTTTCGCGAAGTCGATGTCGCTCTTGGCGTTCTTCATCGCTTCTTCGGCGCGCTGCTTGGCTTCCGTGGCCTTGGCCTCGTCGAGGTCCTTGCCGCGGATGGCGGTGTCGGCCAGCACGGTGACCGTGCCCGGCTGCACCTCGAGAATGCCGCCGGCGACGAACACGAACTCTTCCGCGTCGTTGTCAGCACGGACGATGCGCACTGCCCCCGGCTTGATGCGGGTGATCAGCGGCGTGTGCCGGGGATAGATGCCCAGCTCGCCCTCTTCACCCGGCAAGGCCACGAACTTGGCCTCGCCGGAGAAGATCATCTCTTCGGCGGATACGACGTCTACGCGGAGTGTGGCCATGGTCGTCAATCCTTATTGGATCTTCTTGGCTTTCTCGAAAGCCTCGTCAATCGTGCCGACCATGTAGAAGGCTTGTTCGGGCAGGCTGTCGCATTCACCGGAGACGATCATCTTGAAGCCACGGATGGTTTCCTTCAGCGTCACGTACTTGCCTGGCGAACCGGTGAAGACTTCGGCCACGTGGAAAGGCTGGGACAGGAAACGCTGGATCTTGCGGGCACGGGCCACGGCCAGCTTGTCTTCCGGGGCCAGTTCGTCCATGCCCAGGATTGCGATGATGTCGCGCAGTTCCTTGTAGCGCTGCAGCGTGCCCTGCACCGCGCGAGCGGTGTTGTAGTGGTCTTCGCCGACGACATTCGGATCGAGCTGGCGCGAGGTCGAGTCGAGCGGGTCCACGGCCGGATAGATACCGAGCGACGCGATGTCACGCGACAGCACGACGGTGGAATCCAGGTGGGCAAAGGTGGTCGCGGGCGACGGGTCGGTCAAGTCGTCCGCTGGCACGTAAACGGCCTGGATCGATGTGATCGAGCCGACCTTGGTCGAGGTGATGCGCTCTTGCAAGCGGCCCATTTCCTCGGCGAGCGTCGGCTGGTAGCCCACGGCCGAAGGCATGCGGCCCAGCAGAGCCGACACTTCGGTACCGGCCAAGGTGTAGCGGTAGATGTTGTCGACGAAGAACAGCACGTCCTTGCCTTCGTCGCGGAACGACTCGGCGATGGTCAGGCCGGTCAGGGCCACGCGCAGGCGGTTGCCCGGCGGCTCGTTCATCTGGCCGTAGACCATGGCCACTTTCGACTCCGGCAGGTTCTCCAGGTTCACGACGCCCGAATCGGCCATCTCGTGATAAAAGTCGTTGCCCTCGCGGGTGCGCTCACCGACACCGGCGAACACCGACAGGCCGCTGTGCGCCTTCGCGATGTTGTTGATCAGCTCCATCATGTTCACGGTCTTGCCGACGCCGGCGCCACCGAACAGGCCCACCTTGCCGCCCTTGGCGAACGGGCACACCAGGTCGATCACCTTGATGCCGGTTTCAAGCAGATCCTGCGACGGGCTCAGCTCATCATAGGCAGGCGGCTTGCGGTGGATCGATGCGGTCAGTTCCTGACCGACGGGGCCACGCTCATCGATCGGGCGACCCAGCACGTCCATGATGCGGCCCAGCGTCGAGCGGCCCACCGGTACGGTGATCGGGTTCCGGGTGTTGACCACCGTCAGGCCGCGGCGCAGGCCGTCGGACGAGCCCAGCGCAATGGTGCGCACCACGCCGTCACCCAACTGCTGCTGGACTTCGAGGGTCAGGCCCAGGCTGTCGAGCTTCAGCGCGTCGTAAATCTTCGGCATGGCGTTGCGCGGGAATTCCACGTCGACCACCGCGCCGATGCACTGGACGATCTTGCCTTCTGTAGCCACTGCGGACATGTTCGTATCCTTAGAAAAAACGAATTCTGGGGTTCTGGGGTCGTTTGCCGGGGTGTCTGCTTGGGCGTATTCAGCGCCGATCAAACGGCAGCGGCACCGGCAACGATTTCGGACAGCTCTTTGGTGATCGCCGCCTGACGCGTCTTGTTGTAGACGAGCTTCAGCTCACCGATCACCGAACCGGCGTTGTCGGTGGCCGACTTCATCGCCACCATGCGCGCCGATTGCTCCGACGCCATGTTCTCGGCTACGGCCTGGTAGACCAGCGCTTCGGTGTAACGCAGCAGCAGTTCATCGATCACCGTTTCGGCATCGGGCTCGTACAGGTAGTCCCAACCGTACTTGCCGGCACCTGCAGGCACTTCGGCGGCCATGCTCTGAGATGACAAGGGCAGCAGCTGCTGAACCAGCGGCTCCTGCTTCATCGTGTTGATGAAGCCGGTGTAGCAAAGGTAGACCGCGCTCAACTTGCCTTCGGCATAGGCATCGAACAGCACCTTGACCGGGCCGATCAGCTTGTCCAGGTGCGGCTTGTCACCCAACTGGATGGCATGCGACACGACCTTCGCGCCGATGCGGTTCAGGAAACCCAAGCCCTTGTTGCCGATGGCCACCGCTTCGGCCTTCAGGCCCTGAGCTTCGAGTTCCTTCAGCTTCAAGGTGACGGCCCGCAGCACGTTGGTGTTCATGCCACCGCACAGACCCTTGTCGGTCGTCACCACGACGAAGCCCACCGCCTTGACGCCGGTGTTCTGGATCAGGAACGGGTGCTTGTACTCGGGCGTGGCCTTGGACAGGTTGGCCGCGAGACTGCGGATCTTCTCGGCGTAAGGCCGAGCGGCACGCATGCGCTCCTGGGCCTTGCGCATCTTCGAGGCGGCGACCATTTCCATGGCCTTGGTGATCTTCTTGGTGTTCTCGACACTCTTGATCTTGCCGCGTATTTCCTTGCCTGCTGCCATCAGTGTGCCCCCACGTCGCTACGCTCCTGCCCCCCGAGGGGGCGCCTCGCACGTCGGCCGGGAAACCCGTTCGAGGCGAGTTGCTTGATCGGCTGAAGCTGGTCCATTAGGCGAAAGACTTCTTGAATGCGCCGACCGCGGCGGTCAATTCGGCTTCCGAGTCCTTGTCGAGCGCCTTCGCGTCTTCGATCTTCTTCAGCAGTCCGGCGTGGCTGGTCTTCAGGAACTGGTGCAGGCCCGATTCGAAGGCCAGGACCTTCTTCACGTCCACATCGTCCATGAAGCCCTTGTTCACCGCGAACAGCGTCGCGCCCATCAGCGAGATCGGCAGCGGCGAGTACTGCGCCTGCTTCAGCAGTTCGGTCACGCGGGCACCGCGGTCAAGCTGCTTGCGGGTGGCTTCATCGAGGTCGGACGCGAACTGAGCGAACGCGGCCAGCTCACGGTACTGCGCCAAGTCGGTACGAATACCACCCGACAGGCTCTTGATGACCTTGGTCTGTGCGGCACCACCAACGCGCGACACCGAGATACCGGCGTTGATGGCGGGGCGGATGCCGGCGTTGAAGAGCGAGGTTTCCAGGAAGATCTGGCCGTCGGTGATCGAGATCACGTTGGTGGGCACGAAAGCGGACACGTCACCGGCCTGCGTTTCGATGATCGGCAGCGCAGTGAGCGAGCCCGTCTTGCCCTTGACGGCGCCTTTGGTGAAGGCTTCGACGTAATCGGCATTCACGCGGGCGGCGCGTTCGAGCAGGCGGCTGTGGAGGTAGAACACGTCGCCGGGATACGCTTCGCGGCCTGGCGGGCGGCGCAGCAACAGCGACACCTGGCGGTAAGCAACGGCCTGCTTGGACAGATCGTCATAGACGATCAGTGCATCTTCGCCGCGGTCGCGGAAATACTCGCCCATCGTGCAGCCCGAGTAGGCCGACACATACTGCATCGCGGCCGATTCGGCGGCGGTGGCAGCGACCACGATGGTGTAGTCCATTGCACCATTGGCTTCGAGCGAGCGAACCACGTTCTTCACCGACGAGGCCTTCTGGCCGATCGCGACGTAGATGCAGGTCATGTTCTGACCGCGCTGGTTGATGATCGCGTCGATCGCGACAGCGGTCTTGCCGGTTTGGCGGTCACCGATGATCAGTTCGCGCTGACCACGGCCCACCGGCACCATCGAGTCGATCGACTTCAGGCCGGTCTGCATTGGCTGGTCCACCGACTTCCGTGCGATGACGCCCGGCGCGATCTTCTCGATCGGCATCGACAGCTGCGCGTTGATCGGGCCCTTGCCGTCGATCGGCTGGCCGAGCGCATTGACCACGCGGCCCTTGAGTTCCGGGCCGACCGGCACTTCCAGGATGCGGCCCGTGCACTTGACGGTGTCGCCTTCAGCGATGTGCTCGTACTCGCCCAGGATCACCGCGCCGACCGAGTCGCGCTCGAGGTTCAGCGCGAGGCCGAAGGTCGACGTGCCGTCAGGCGACGCTGGAAACTCCAACATCTCGCCCTGCATCACGTCCGACAGGCCGTGCACGCGGCAGATGCCGTCCGCCACCGACACCACGGTGCCCTGGTTGCGGATGTCGGTCGATGCGCCCAGGCCCTCGATGCGGCTCTTGATGAGTTCGGAAATTTCTGCGGGATTCAGTTGCATGAGTTCTCTCCTGTCTGTGCGACCACGCGATCGGCGTGCCGGGCGTCAGAATGAATGACGTGGATGTTTAGGATCGACAGTCACGGCCCTCAGGCCGTCAGCGCCACCCGCATTTGTTCAAGACGTGCCTTCACCGAGGTGTCCATCACCTCGTCGCCGACGACGACACGGATGCCGCCGATCAGCGCGGGCTCGAGTTGCACCGTGACGTTCAGCTTGCGGGCGAAACGCTTTTCCAGCGTGGCGACAACGTCGGTGAGCTGTGCCGCATCGATCGGAAACGCACTGAACACCGTCGCATCGGACACACCGGCACCGGCATTCGCCAGCGCATGGAACTGCGCTGCGATTTCCGGCAACACCGTCAGCCGGCCGTTGTCGATCACGGTGCTGAGAAAGTTCTTGATCGGCGCCGACAGCGGCGTCGCGACAACCGACGCAATCAGCTCGAACACCTGCTCAGCACTGACCTTCGGACTGGCCGCGAACTGGCGCAACTGGTCGTTGTCGGCGATCGCCGCCAGCGCGTCGATCTGCTGCGACACCGCTTTCACATCGCCCTGTGCAGCGACGTCGAACAAGGCTTCGGCATAGGGCCGGGCCAGCGTGGCAAGTTCAGCCATGGATCAGTGCTCCGACGAATGACCGCTGGCGATCACAGCTCGACCTTCAGGCGGTTCAACAACTCGGCGTGGACGCCGGCGTTGACTTCACGCTTGAGGATCTGCTCCGCACCCTTGACGGCCAGCACCGCGACCTGCTCACGCAGCACCTCGCGCGCCTTGATCGCTTCCTGCTCGGCTTCGGCCTTGGCGGCGGCGACGATCTTGGCGCCCTCGTCGTTGGCGCGTACCTTGGCTTCTTCGATCATCGACTGCGCCAGACGCTCGGCATCGGCCAGACGTTGAGCGGCATCTGTGCGGGCAGCCGACAGCTGCTCCTCGACGCGCTTGTTCGCGGTGGTCAACTCCGCCTTGGCCTTGTCGGCAGCCGACAGGCCTTCAGCGATTTTCTGCGCACGTGCGTCGAGCGCAGCGGTGATCGGTGGCCAGATGTACTTCATCGTGAATCCGACCAAGATCAGAAACACGATCATCTGAATGATGAATGTCGCGGTGATGCTCACGTTGAAGCCTCAAGCAGGGTGGCAGAGTCGGTAGGTCTGAATGCTTCAGACCCGCCGGCGGACGCGATTTACTTCGGCAGGTTCGCGAGCTGGGCCAGGAACGGGTTGGCCGTCGTGAACCACAGCGCGATACCGGTACCGATGATGAACGACGCGTCGATCAGACCGACCAGCAGGAACATCTTGGTTTGCAACTCGCCCATCAGCTCGGGCTGACGCGCTGCGGATTCGAGGTACTTGCTGCCCATGACGCCAATGCCGATACAAGCACCCATGGCGCCCAGACCGATGATGAGACCTGCGGCAACCGCGACGAGACCGATGAGTTCCATGATGTTTCCTGTAGTGAAAAGAGAACGAGTGAAAAGGGAGTAGCGAGGATCAGTGTGAGTCGTGCGCCTGGCCCACATAGACCAGCGTCAACATCATGAACACGAAGGCTTGCAGCGTGATGATCAGGATGTGGAAGATGGCCCAGACGGTGCCCGCGACGATGTGCAGGGCGGCCAGCGCAAACCCGCCGAGCGACAGCGAGAAGGCGCCGCCCAGCAATGCGATGAGTAAGAAGATCAGCTCACCAGCGTACATGTTGCCGAACAGCCGCATGCCATGCGACACGGTCTTGGCAACGAATTCAACCATCTGCATCGCGAAGTTGAACGGGTACAGCGCCCAGTGGTCGCCAAACGGCGCGGCGAACAATTCATGCACCCAGCCGCCCACACCCTTGATCTTGACGTTGTAGCAAAGGCAGGTGATCAGCACGCCGACCGACAGACCCATGGTGATCGACAGGTCGGCAGTCGGCACCACGCGCAGGTGGTCGAGGCCGAACACATGCTCACCGACCAGCGGCAACAGATCAACGGGCAGCAAGTCCATCGCGTTGAGCAGGAAGATCCAGACGAACACCGTCAGCGCCAGCGGCGCGACCAGCTTACGGCTGTTGGCGTTGTGGACGATGCCCTTGGCCTGGCTTTCGACCATCTCGAACAGCAGTTCGACCGCCGCCTGGAAGCGCCCTGGCACGCCAGCCGTCGCCTTGCTGGCAGCCCGCCACAGCAGGAAGCAGCCCAGCACGCCGAGCAAGGTGGAGAAAGCAATGGAATCGAAATTGACAACCGAAAAATCGACCAGGCTCGCTGGCTTGCCGGTCGACAGATGGGTCAGGTGGTGAACGATGTATTCACCAGAGGTGAGCGCGTGACCTTCGGCTGACATGTGGCTGAATCCTGTCTGAACTGCTACTCAACGTCCGCGCCACAGCAGCGCGACCCAATACATCTGCATGCACAGCACCAAGGTCGCCAGCAACACCGGCCAACTCAGAGGCTGAACGAGTCTCGGCGCCAGCATCAGCATGACGATCGAAACGCCTATCTTTACCGTGCTCCACAGCATCACACTGAAGGCGCTGCTGCCAATCGACAGACTCGACACCCTGCTGGTCATGCCTCGCGCCATCAAGGCACCCGGGAGTACCGCAATGAGCGCGCCATACAGCGCTGATCCGATGAATTCAGGCTGACCAAGAACCAGCCACACCGCAACCGCCGACAGACATCCCACCGCCACCTGAGCCGCAACCACCCGCCAGGGTGACACCTGAGGGCTGCGCACCCGCAAGGCCTGGGCCTCGGCGCGGGTCAATGGCGTGACGGGCAGGTCTTCTGCGTCATCGTCGTAGCCTGTGCTTGCCACCCGATGGGCGATTGAATCAGTCATCGGGCGCGTCACAAAGGCTTTCAGTTCAGCCTCTGATTATACGTGCAAACCCGCACTCTTCTCAAGCCCGAATTCGGGACGGGGCCCGCACCGTGATTTCCTCGACGGCGACACAGCGCCCCTGTTGTTGGGGCCCCCTCGGGCCCGACGCTCAGGCGAACAGGTTGGCCGGCAAGCCCGGCACCTCGACACGCATCGACAGGACACAGCCCGCCAGGGGTTGTGCGGCAAGCTCATCGGCAGGCCGGTTCTCGCGCGCGGAGGTGATGTACAGCGTCTTCAGGTCCGCGCCACCGAAGCACGGCATCGTCGGGCAGCGCACTGGCAGGCGCACCGTGCGGAGCAACTGGCCGGACGGCGACAGACACAACAGTTGCTGGCCTTCGAACATCGCAACCCAGTAATTGCCCGCAGCATCGACCGCCGCGCCATCGGGCCGACCACCATAGTCGGCCGGGGTCGGGCCCGCTGGCTTCAACGGGAATTGGCAGAACACCCGTCGACCGCTGAGCGGGCCGCCGGGTGCCTCGAAATCAAAAGCGTGGATGACGTGCGCCTTGGTGTCACTCCAGTACATGGTGCGGCCATCGGGGCTCCAGGCCAGGCCGTTGGAGGTGGTGATGCCGTCGGCGCACTTTGTCAGGCTGTCACGATGGAAGCGATACAGCGCTGCCCGGGCCGCGTCGCGCGGCTCGTAGATCGTGCCGACCCAGAAGCGGCCTTGCGGATCACACTTGCCGTCGTTGAAGCGTTCGATTTGCGGGTCGTAGGGTGGCGGCGCCAGTTTGGTGCGCTTACCAGTGCGGGTCTCGAAGCGCCACAGTCCATCGCGTGCGGCCAGCAGCAGGCCGCCATCGAGCATCGGCGCCAGGCTCGCGACCTCGGTGTCGAAGGGCCAGTGCGACAGGTCGCCGGTTGCCGGGTCGTAGCGGTTCACGCAGCGCCCTGGGATGTCACAGTAGTACAGCACCTGTTCGCGCGGATGCCACATCGGCGATTCGCCGAGCGCGCTGGGCAGCGTGACGGCCGCTGTGATGTCCGGATTCGTCACGGCTGAAACCCCCCTGGCCGGCGTCACAGCACGTCGATGTCGAGCGTCATCGACGCCTCGAATCGCTCGCCAGGTTGCAGCGTGCGCAAGCCAAGAGCGGTCGGGTCGTCGCTGTGGATCGCGTCGCTGACATGGCTGACCGGTTCGACACAAAAGTACGCCTTGTCTGCCGGCGTGTAGACCACCAGATGCGCCAGATTCGAACTGAGCTGCATAGCAAACACCTCGTCGCGGATGAGCGCCGGGCCGTGCCAGCCGTCAAAGCAGTGGTCAAAGCGCAAGCACGAGACCTCGCCTTCGATGCCCGCCTGCGCCACCTTGCGCACAGGCAACTGCGTCTCGTCCGGATCCCAGCGGTCACTCACCTCGATGTGCAAGTGGCTGCGGTCGCGCTTCGGGAAATACGGGTGCCAACCCAGCCCGACTGGCTGCGCGATATCGGCGGTGTTGGTCACAGCGAGCGTCACGGCCAGCGAGTGTGGCGTCAGCGTGAAAACCTGCTGTGCCTCGAAGGCGAACGGCCAGTGCGCATCCGGCGCGTGCCGGTAGCACAGCACTGCATTCGCCTCGCGGTGCGCCACGACCTCCCAGGCGCGCAACCACCCCACGCCATGCACCGAGTGGGGGTTGTCGTCGAAGTTGGGCGCGGTGGTGTGGTCGTGACCCTGCCAGCGGAAGCGCTGGTACGCCAGCCGGTTCGAATAGGGCATCAGCGGGTAGCACGCCGACTGCCGCGCACTGGCCAGGTGGCCGGGCTCGGTCGAGCGCAGGATCGGCGTGCCGAGATGCCACAGCCCTGCGATCGCGCCACCGAGGTCGGCGCGCAACGCCAGCCTCAAGTCGCCTGCCTGCACCTCGACGGCGGCGGCGCTCAATCCAGTTCCGCCTTGAGGTAATGCGATCCAGCGATCGGACTGAAGTGATACGGCGGAATCTCCTCGAAACCCAGCGAGGTGTAGAGGCTGCGCGCGGCCTCCATGTCGTCCAGCGTGTCGAGCAGCGTCACCGAGTAGCCGGCGCGGCGGGCTTCGTCGAGCAGGGCCTGCGCCATCAGCCGCCCCAGGCCGAACCGACGAAACGCCGGCCGCACGTACAGGCGCTTCATCTCGCAGGCGTTGGCGTAATCGACATCGGCCAGCCCGCGGAAGGCGCCGCAACCGGCCAGCTCACCGTCGACGAAAGCCAGCATCAGGTGGCCATGGGGTGGCGCATAAGGGTCGGGCAGGCTGGCCAGCTCGGCGTCGAAATTCTGGAATTCGAGGTCGATGCCCAGGCTGTTCGCATATTCGCTGAAGATGCGCCGCGCGAGGTCGATCAGCTCGTCGTCAACGGGCGTCACCAGGCGGAGCTCGGAAGGCGGCATGGGCTGTGCGTAGGGGGTCAATGCCAACTCAGTTTATCGCCGACCTGAACGCGACCCATCGGGCCTCCGATTCGCACATCCGCCTTCTCAATTTAGGCGTAGGGATAAACACGCACAGATACAAGCAGCGACATATGATGCAGGCGGCTACATGGCGGCGTTCCTGAGGATGTGATGTTCGACTCCACGATCCCTTTCGGCGAACCCGAACTGATGCGGGCCAGCAGCTTCAGGCATTACCTACCCCATCCTGATGATGGTTCGGGAGCAGCCATCTTGAGCCCGCAACTCGCCGCGCTGAGCCCGTCGCTGATGGCCGACCTCGGCCACGGCGGAACCCACGAGCAGCGCACCGAACCCCTGGATGTACTGGCCGCTTGCGTACGCCATGCGCAGCCGGTCACCGTGCACCTGCAATGCGGCGAGCGGGCGGTGCCGCTGACCCTCTTTCCGCACGAGCGCTTGCTGCACTGCCCAATGCCGATGGACGCGTTGCTGGCCCCGCAGGACCCCGAGCTGCAGGTGATCCACATCGAGCCGGCGCTGCTGGCGGCGCCGAGCGACGCGGTGTCGCACCGTGGGAGGCCGGGGCCCTATGCGGTCGCCGACCTGTGCTTTCATCCGTTGGGCGCGATCCTGTGGGATCTGGCCTTGCACGGCGGGCGCCGCGAGTTGCTGCCGGAAATCACCGGGCCGGCGGTCTACCGCGTCAGCTACGGGCTGGACCTGGGCGACGTCACGATGTCGGGCACCTTGCTGTCGGCGGTCTACAGGCTGCGCCGCGAGTCGTGCCGTCTGCGCGACATTGCCACCTGGTCGGGCTTCGACCGCGAACGCGCAGTGCGGCTGCTCAACGGGCTGTACCTTCAATCGGGGCTGATTGTCAGCCGCTCGCACCCCGACGCGCTGCGCGACAGCTGGTTCGGGGCGCTGGGGCCCCGCTGAGCCGCGGTGCTGAACCGCTGACCTGCCTGACGGTCAGCGCGGTCACTCAAGGCGGCATCAACGCTGCCCGAGCAGTTCCCAGCGCTCCAGCGCACCCAACAACTCGTCGTCGATCTTCGCGATGCGCACTTGCGCCGCTGCGAGGCCTTTCGGGTCGCGGGTGTAGGCGTCGGCATCGGCCAGCAGCGCGGCAAGCTTCGCCTGCTCGGCTTCGAGCGCCTCGATGCGGCCGGGCAACTCGTCGAGTTCGCGCTGCTCCTTGTAACTGAGCTTGCGCGGCTTCGGTGCGGCGGGTGCCGCGACGAGAGCCGCCGGTGCGGGCTTGGCGGCGACCAGTGCGTCCTTGCCCTTGGCGGCGCGCGCGGCCTGCGCGCGAATCGCCTGAGCACGGTCACGCTGGATCTTCCAGTCCTCGTAGCCGCCTTCGTACTCGCGCCACTGGCCGGGCGACTCGTCGCCCTCCCAGACGATGGTGCTGGTCACGACGTTGTCGAGGAAGCGCCGGTCGTGGCTGACCAGGAACACCGTGCCCTTGTAGGCCTGCAGCAGCTCTTCCAACAGCTCCAGCGTGTCGATGTCGAGGTCGTTGGTCGGCTCGTCGAGCACCAGCACGTTGGCCGGCAGGGCGAACAGGCGCGCGAGCAGCACGCGGTTGCGCTCGCCGCCGCTGAGCGTGCGCACCGGCGAATTGGCGCGCTCGGGCGAGAACAGGAAGTCGTTCAGGTAGCTCATCACGTGCTTGCGCTGGCCGGCGAACTCGACCCATTCGCTGCCTGGGCTGATCGTGTCGGCGAGCGTCGCGTCAAGGTTCAGCGTGCTGCGCATCTGGTCGAAGTAGGCGACCTCGATCTTGCTGCCCTGGCGCACGCTGCCGCTGTCGGGCTGCAGCTCGCCGAGGATGAGCTTGAGCAGCGTCGTCTTGCCGGCGCCATTCGGCCCGATCAGACCGACCTTGTCACCACGCAGGATGGTCGCGCTGAAGTCCTTGACGATCAGCTTCGGCATCGCGTGGTCGTTGAACTGCAGCGTTACGTCGCGCAGCTCACCCACGATCTTGCCGCTGGGCGCACCCGAGTCGACCTCCAGCCGAACCTGGCCCAGCGAATCGCGCCGCTTCTGGCGCTGATCGCGCAGCACTTCCAGCCGCTGGATGCGCGCGACGCTGCGCGTGCGGCGAGCTTCGACGCCCTTGCGGATCCACACCTCTTCCTGCGCCAGCAACTTGTCGGCGCGCGCGTTGGCGAGCGCGTCGGAGGCGAGCTGGTCTTCCTTCAACTTCTCGTAGGCGCTGAAGTTGCCGGGGTAGCTGCGGATGATGCCGCGGTCGAGCTCGATGATGCGGGTGGCCACGCCGTCGAGGAAGGCGCGGTCGTGGGTGATCAGCATCACGCTGCCCTTGAAGCTGCGCAAGAGCTCTTCGAGCCAGGCGATCGAATCCAGGTCGAGGTGGTTGGTGGGCTCATCGAGCAGCAACACGTCAGGCACCGCGACCAGCGCCTGCGCCAGCGCCACGCGCTTCTTCATGCCGCCCGACAACTGCCCGATCTCGCGCGCGCCGTCCAGATGCAGTTGCGCCAGCGTGGTCTCGACGCGCTGCTCCCAGTTCCAGGCATCGAGCGCCTCGATGCGGGTCTGCAGCGCGTCGAGGTCGACGCCATCGGCATGTTCCTCGTAGGCCTGACGCACCGCGCGCGCTTCGGCGACGCCTTCGCTGACCGCATCGAACACCGTGTGACCCGGGTCGAACACCGGCTCCTGCGGCACGTAGCAGATGCGCACGCCCTGCGTCATCTGCAGCAGGCCGTCGTCGAGCTTTTCGAGGCCAGCAATGATTTTCAGCATCGACGACTTGCCGGCGCCGTTGCGGCCGATCAGGCCGAGCCGCTCACCGGTGTCGAGCGAAAACGCTGCGTTATCAAGCAGGGCCACGTGGCCGAAAGCCAGGTGAGCATTGGAAAGAGAAAAGACAGCCATCCCTCGATTGTGCGGGTTGACCCTGGCACGCCCCCGATGCGCCCGCGGCCTGAGCGCCGAAAATGACGCAATGCTTTCGTCCGACATCCTTCACGACGCCTTCTACAAGTTCATCGACATTGCCGATGTGGAAGGCACCGCATCGACGCTGCGCGAGCTGACGGCCGAGCTGACCGGCAGCTTGCTGGTGGCTTCCGAAGGCATCAATGGCACGCTGGCCGGCACCGCTGCCGCGCTGGATGCGTTTCAGGGTGCACTGGCGACCGACCCGCGATTTGAAGGCCGCTTCGGCGGGATTGCCTTCAAGCGCAGCCCCTGCGTCACGCCGCCGTTTCAGCGGATGAAGGTGCACAGCCGGCTGGAAATCCTGCCGCTCGGTGTGGAAGGTGTGAACGCGGTCGGCCACGTTGGCCTGCAGGTGCCACCCGCGCAATGGCGCGCGCTGCTCGACGACCCGAATGTCGTCGTGATCGACAACCGCAACCACTTTGAGGTGCGGCTCGGCCGCTTTCGCAATGCGGTCGACCCGATGGTGCGCAACTTCCGTGATTTCCCGGCGTACCTCGAAGGGCAGTTGCCCGCCTGGCAGGCCGAGGGCAAGCAAGTGGCGATGTACTGCACCGGCGGTATCCGCTGCGAGAAGACCAGTGCCTGGCTGCATGAGCGCGGCGTACCGGTGCTGCAGCTCGAAGGCGGCGTTCTGAACTACTTCGCGCAGATGCCCGACGCCAAGCGCGACTGGGACGGCGAGTGTTTCGTCTTCGACAACCGCATCGCGCTCGACACCCGTCTTCAGGAAACAGGCACGACCGCCGACCAGGTCTATGCCGGCAATCCGGACGACGCGTGGCGTCTGCGGCGCGCGCAGCGGTTGGCGAGCGCGGCCGAGGCCGAAGAGGACAGCAGCGGCAGCGAGAAGCGATCGCCTTGAAAGCCCAGCCACCGCTGCCCACGAAAGACGGCGTCGGCCCGAGCTGCGTGGCGCTGCCGCCCGGACCGTGGAGGACGATCAGCGACTTCCTGATCGACCGCTTCCCGGCGGTCTCGGCCGCGACCTGGCAAGCCCGCATGAAGCAAGGCGAACTGGTCGACGAGCACGGACTCGCTGTCACGCCTCAGCAGCCATACCGCGGCGGCATTCGGCTGTACTACTACCGCTCGATCCCCGACGAGCCACGCCTGCCGTTCGACGAGGTCGTGCTGTTCCAGGACGAGCTGCTGGTCGCTGCCGACAAGCCGCATTTCCTGCCGGTCACCCCCGGCGGCAGGCACCTGCAGGAAACGCTGCTGGTGCGGCTGAAGCGCCGGCTCGGTATCGAGGCCCTGACGCCGATCCATCGCATCGATCGCGACACCGCAGGCCTGGTCGTGTTCAGTGTCGTACCGGCGACCCGAAACCGTTATCAGGCGTTGTT
>JANXTP010000082.1 GCA_025352345.1 Burkholderiales bacterium
CGGCGATCTCCTGCGCGGTGGTGCGCGCGTGCACATCGATGTTGGCGGGATTCTCGAACTGCTGCGGCATCCAGCCGCCTTGGGTGGCGGCGAGCAGCTCGGTGGCGCGCGCGATCGAGCCGTTCATGCCCTTCTCGCGCGGCGTCAGCTCGAACTTCGCGCCATAGGCCAGGATCAGGCGGCGGCGTTCGATGCTCATGCTGTCGGGCATCACCAGGATCAGCTTGTAGCCCTTCACCGCCGCGACCATCGCCAGGCCGACGCCGGTGTTGCCCGAGGTCGGCTCGATGATCGTGCCGCCCGGCTTGAGCGCGCCTGAGGCTTCGGCCGCCTCGACCATCGCCAGCGCGATGCGGTCCTTGATCGAGCCGCCGGGGTTCGATCGCTCGCTCTTGATGTAGACGCTGTGGGTGTTGCCGAACAAGCGGTTGATGCGGATGTGCGGCGTGTTGCCGATCGTGCTCAGGATGTCGTTGGCCAGCATGCGGTGCTCCTCGTGTGCGGCGCTGATTATGGGCACGCTCTCGCCCAAGTTCACCCTTTGCGACAATGACACCATGCACGCACCGCTTCTCAACGACAGCTTTCTGCGCGCCTGCCTGCGCCAGCCCACCGACCACACGCCGGTCTGGCTGATGCGCCAGGCCGGGCGCTACCTGCCCGAATATCGCGCCGCGCGCGCGCGGGCCGGCAGCTTCATGGGGCTGGCGACGAACACCGATTACGCGACCGAGGTCACGCTGCAGCCGCTTGAGCGTTACGCGCTCGATGCGGCGATCCTGTTCAGCGACATCCTGACCGTGCCCGATGCGATGGGCCTCGGCCTCTCGTTCGCAATCGGCGAAGGCCCGAAGTTCGCGCACCCGCTGCGCGACGAGGCCGCGGTCGCGAAGCTCGAGGTGCCGGACATGAACAAGCTGCGCTACGTGTTCGATGCGGTCGCGTCGATCCGCAAGGCCTTGAACGGCCGCGTGCCGCTGATCGGCTTCTCGGGCAGCCCGTGGACGCTGGCCTGCTACATGGTCGAAGGTGCGGGCTCGGACGACTACCGCCTCGTCAAGACCATGATGTACAGCCGGCCCGACCTGATGCACCGCATGCTGGAAGTGAACGCCGCGGCGGTCGCGCAGTACCTGAACGCGCAGATCGAGGCCGGCGCGCAGGCCGTGATGATTTTCGACAGCTGGGGCGGCGTGCTCGCCGACGGCGCGTTCCAGGAATTCAGCCTCGCCTACACGCGCCGCGTGTTGCAGCTGCTCAAGCGCGAGCACGACGGCCAGCGCATCCCGCAGATCGTGTTCACGAAGGGCGGCGGGCTGTGGCTCGAGGAGATCGCCGCGGCGCAGCCGGACGTGGTCGGGGTCGACTGGACCGTCAACCTCGGCGCCGCCCGTGCCCGGATCGGCGACAAGGTGGCGCTGCAGGGCAACATCGATCCGAACGTGCTGTTCGCCGGCCCCGACCAGATTCGCGCCGAAGTGACGCGCACGCTGGAGAGTTACGGCCGGCCCGGTGGCCACGTCTTCAACCTCGGCCACGGCATCAGCCAGCACACGCCGCCCGAGAGCGTGAGCGTGCTGGTCGACACCGTGCATGAAGTTTCCAGGCGCCTGCTGGCGCAAGCCTGACGCCGCCGCAGCACCACCCGCGCGGATTTTTCTTTTGCCGGTAAGTGCGCGCTCAGGCCTTGACTTATCCCCAAAATCGGGCATGCCCTTTACGGGCCCGGACAGCTGCTGCGATGCAGCAGGGGATTTCCACCAATCGCTGCTAAGTCGTTGATTTTATTGATTTGCTTGGACTGCCGCGAAAGCGGGCAATTTCTAGCCAGGCCACGCGCAGTCAGCGTTTCCGGTGATTCCAGGGCTGGTTACGCACAAAGTTATCCACAGGAGAAGTGGAAATCTCCGAAAGCGCTTCAAAATCATCAACTTAACGCATTCTTGTGAACGAGACTTGAGCTTTGGGCGGTAACTTCATTGACGAATCGACGCGGCTGCGGGTCGCCGTCGACGCGCCGCAGCACACTGGCCTGTCGGCACCGCTGGCGTACACAAGTGAGCAGTTCCTCGCGCCGGGAACGTTGGTCAGCGTTCCGCTGGGTCGGCGCGAGGTGCCCGGCGTGG
>JANXTP010000194.1 GCA_025352345.1 Burkholderiales bacterium
ATTGATGGTGCGCGTTGTCGCCGCGCAGGTTGTCGATGTGCAGCGTGACCTGCGCGTGATTGACGAAGCCCTGGAAGAATTCGTGCGCGAGGTCGACGTCGAACGCGCCGATCATGGCGCGCGTGAACGGCACGTTCCACACCAGTTCGGGCCGACCGGAGAAGTCGATCACGACACGCGACAGCGCCTCGTCGAGCGGCACGTAGGCGTGGCCGTAGCGGCGCAGCCCGCGCTTGTCACCAACCGCTTTTGCCACCGCCTGCCCGAGGGTGATACCGATGTCCTCGACGGTGTGGTGCCCATCGATGTGCAGGTCGCCCTTCGACTCGATGTCCAGGTCGATCAAGCCGTGGCGCGCGATCTGGTCGAGCATGTGGTCGAAGAAGCCGATGCCGGTTGCCAGCTTCGCCACGCCACTGCCGTCGATATCGACGGCCACGCGGATCTGGGTTTCGGCGGTGTGACGCGTCACCTCCGCCAGGCGGTGTGGCAGGGCCGGGGTGGTCGTGGTTGAACTCATCGCGGGCTCGCTTCCAGGGCAGAGGTCAAGGCGGACATCAACAGAATATTTTCGTACTGCGTGCCCACCGTCAAGCGCAGGCAGTCGGCCAGCAGTGGGTGCAGGTTCGAGACATTCTTGACCAACACGCCCCGCAGCTTCAGCGCAGCAAACAGCGCGCCCGCGTCGGGCACGCGCGTCAGGATCATGTTGGCCTCGCTCGGATACGGCTGCACGCCAGGCAGATCGCGCAAGGCGGACATCAGCCCCGCGCGCTCGCTGCGCAGCACCGCCGCCTGGCGATCGAACTCGTCGGCGTGTTCCAGAGCGAACAGCGCTGCTTCGCAGTTCAGCACGCTGACGTTGTACGGCGGGCGCACCTTGTCGATCTCGGCGATCAGCGCCTTTTGCCCCATCAGGTAGCCGAGCCGCACACCGGCCAGGCCGAACTTGCTCAGCGTGCGCATGATCAGCACATGCTCATGGCGCGCCACGCGGTCGATGTAGCTGCGCGAAGCGAACGGCTGGTACGCTTCGTCAATCACGACCAGCCCCGGCGCCGCCTCGATCAGGCGTTCGATGATCGCGTCGTCGAACAGGTTGGCGGTCGGGTTGTTCGGGTAGGCGATGTAGACGATGGCCGGCTGGTGCTCGGCCATCGCGTTGAGCATCGCGACCTCGTCGAGTTCGAAGTCGGGGGTCAGCGGCACGCTGATCGAGCGCAGGCCCTGCAATCGCGCCGACACGTCGTACATCACGAAGCCCGGCACCGGCGCGACCACGCTGGCGCCCGGGTTCGCGCAGGCCAGGCTCAGCATCGAGATCAGTTCGTCGGACCCGTTGCCAAGGATCAGGTCGAAACCTGCCGGCAAACCAGCGTGCTGCGCCAGCGCGCGCCGCAGGTCGTCGTTGCGGCTACCAGGATAACGGTTGATCGCCACCTCGGCCAGGCGGGCGCCCAGCGCGGCACACAGCGGCTCGGGCAGGCGAAACGGGTTCTCCATCGCGTCTAGCTTGACGAAGCCCTCACTGGGCTGCACCGCGTAGGCGTGCATCGCGCGCACATCGGGGCGGATGTGGCGCTGGATCACGGCGTCAGTGGTCAGGCGGGGCATGGGGCACGACTCGACTGCAGCGTCGCCTCAGCGCTTCAACCGCATCTCGGCGGCTTGCGCATGCGCCTGCAGCCCTTCGCCATAGGCCAATTCGGCCGCGACAACCCCGAGCTGCTGCGCACCCGCCTCACTGACCTCGATCAGGCTGCTGCGCTTCTGGAAGTCGTAGACGCCCAGCGGCGACGAGAAGCGCGCGGTGCCCGAGGTCGGCAGCACATGGTTCGGCCCGGCGCAGTAGTCGCCCAGGCTTTCGCTGGTATAGGCGCCGAGGAAAATCGCGCCGGCGTGGCGCAGCAGCGGCTCCCAGCGGTGCGGGTCGCGCGAGCTCACTTCCAGGTGCTCGGGCGCGACGCGGTTGCTGATCTCGCACGCCTCTTCCATGCTGCGCGTCTTGATCAGCGCACCCCGTCCTTCGAGCGAGGCGCGGATCACGTCCTTGCGCGGCATCGAATCGAGCAGGCGATCGATGGCGGCCTTCACCTGCGCGATGTAGGCCGCGTCCGGGCACAGCAGGATGCTCTGCGCCAGCTCGTCGTGTTCGGCCTGGCTGAACAGGTCCATCGCGACCCAGTCGGGCGGTGTCGTGCCGTCGGCCAGCACCAGGATCTCGCTCGGCCCGGCAATCATGTCGATGCCGACCTGACCGAACACGCGGCGCTTCGCGC
>JANXTP010000096.1 GCA_025352345.1 Burkholderiales bacterium
GGCCTCTTCAAGGTCACGCGCTCGGAAACATCGGCAAAGCGACGTGGTCGCCTTTCTGGCAGGACGATTTGCTCGCGACGTCGAAGTCTCTCGCACTCGAAATCCAGAACCTTCAGGCCAAGACCGCGCCGCTTGCCAAACTGCTTGACATGCCAGCAGCTGGGCATTCGCTCGAGACCTACGCCGCACTCGATGGGCTTGCCGACGTCCTGTTGGCGGCCCCGAAAGTGCCTGCATCTCTAGCCCGACAAGCGCACGACCCGAGAGCTCGTGCACAAGTTAGGTCACTTGCTACCCATGGTCTCGCGCGACAGGAGCACTGGGAGCGAGTTGGCTCCGGTTGGAAGCCGCAGCTCGCCAAACTCAATGCGACTCAACTTCAGGCGGAATGGGCTCAGGCAACTTCGACTTGGTGGCCAAAGTCTTCACTTAGCAAGCGGTCCGTTAGCGGAAAGCTGATGGGCTTCCGCGAGGACGGCAAACGCCCTACACGACCGGGCATCGAAAAGGCGCTGTTGGCCCTCAGCGATGTCAACGATGAAGACCAAGTCCTCCGGTCGATGCACGCTCAGGCCGAAGTACTGCTTCAGGATTCGTATGCCGGTCTCAAGACCGATTGGCACGCACTTGAAAGGCACGAACAGTGGGCGAAGTCATTTGCAGAAGCCGTCGTGCGCTTGGGCGGGGCAGATGCCGCTCTGACCGAAAAGTACCGGTCGCGCTTGCATGCCCTGGTGGGCGACCAGCGCACATTGCTGTCGCCCACGGGGGCCATCGGCCGCTCCCTGCTCGAACTTCGCGACGCGCAGCGTACTTTCACTCAGCGCCTGAGTGCTCTCAACGAAACCGCATCACCCATTGTTCCGCTCGCCGGAGCGGAAGGCGCCAATGGTGCACTGGAACGAATTGAAGGCGTCTTGGCAGCATGGAATGCCGCAAAGCGACTCTTCCAGCCCTGGTGCTTGTGGCGCAGCGCGCGCGATACGGGCGTTGCGCAGGGTCTGCATGGCTTGGTGCTGACGCTCGAAGCGGGGCTGGTCCCGCTGGCGGACGCCGCGGCCCACTTCGAGTTCAGCTATCGCAGCTGGTGGTTAAAAAAGACAATTGACAACGACCCGGTCCTGAGCGGCTTCTCCAGCGCCGACCATGAAAGGAAGATTCGGGAGTTCCGTCAGGCAGATGCCAAGTTTCAGGGGCTGACCGAACACTACATCGCGGCAACGTTGGCGGGGCGCATTCCGACAGCATCGGCGGCAGTTGTTGGTGCCGACAGTGAGATGGGTCGGCTGCGGCGCGAACTCCAGAAACAACGCAAGCACATACCTTTGCGTCAGCTCGTCCAAGGCCTCCCGACACTGCTTCCGCGGCTCAAGCCGTGCCTGCTCATGTCCCCTCTGTCGGTCGCGCAGTATCTCGACGCCGCGCACGCGCAATTCGATCTGGTCGTTTTTGACGAGGCATCACAGATTCCTGTCTGGGATGCGGTGGGCGTCATTGCACGCGGCAAGCAACTCATCGTGGTCGGCGACCCGAAGCAATTGCCACCGACAAACTTCTTCGGACGGTCCGCCGACGACTCCGAGGGCGCCGGCGACGAGCAAGTGGAGGACCTCGAAAGCATTCTCGACGAGTGCATGGGTGCGGGCATGAACCGTCGTCGGCTGCAGTGGCACTACCGCAGCCGACATGAGAGTCTCATCACGTTCAGCAATGTCCAGTACTACGACTCGCAGCTCATCACTTTCCCTTCTCCCGTAACCGATGACGCCGCCGTCCGCTTCGAGCGAGTGACGGGTGTCTACGACCGGGGGGGCACTCGGACCAACAAGGCAGAGGCAGAGGCCATCGTCAAGGCAATCGAGGCTCACTACACGGCAAAACCAACGAAGAATCAGACCGTAGGCGTCGTGACGTTCAACCAGCCGCAGCAGATGCTGATTGAGACGCTTTTGGACGCGCGTCGAAGGGCGAATCAAGAGCTCGACCGCGCAATCGCCGCGAGCGTGCGTGAACCGCTGTTTATCAAGAACTTGGAGAACGTTCAAGGCGACGAACGAGACCTCATCTTCTTCTCGATTACATACGGCCCCGATGCGGCCGGCAAGACGACGATGAATTTCGGCCCGCTGAATGGTGAAGGCGGACATCGCCGGCTCAATGTGGCGATATCGCGAGCCAGAGAAGGTGTGGTCATCTTCAGCACATTGTTGCCAGAGCAGATTGACCTGGCCAAGGTGAGAGCCGCGGGAGTCCGTGACCTCAAGCACTATCTGGAGTTCGCGCAGCGAGGACCCCGGGCTCTGCTTGAGCAAAGCATGCCGACCGGACGGGAACCCGACAGCCCATTTGAGACTGCTGTTCTCAAAGTGCTCCGCGACAAGAACTGGGTCGTGCATCCTCAAGTGGGCTGCTCGGGATACCGGCTGGATATGGGTGTGGTGGACCCGCGCGCACCCGGGCGGTACCTCGTCGGCATCGAGTGCGACGGCCGCGCATATCACTCAGGTGCGACAGCCCGCGACCGCGACCGGTTGCGGCAGCACGTTCTGGAGGGCCTGGGGTGGCGTATCCATAGAATCTGGTCGACGGACTGGTGGCTGAACCCTGAAGGCGAGACCGACAAGATTCTGGCGCTTCTTGCGGGGCTGGTCGAAGGTGAAGACGTGGGTGCGTCGGCAAAAGCTGAGGACGATGACACGGTTGTGCCAATGCAGC
>JANXTP010000107.1 GCA_025352345.1 Burkholderiales bacterium
GCGCATCGGCGCCTACCTCGGCGTGCCGCTGCGCTGGGACAGCGTCGAGCAGGCGGCCGATTACCTGTGGACCATCTCGAAGAGCTTCGGCCCGCACACCCGCGAGCAATGGCTGGCGCTGACCCGGCCGATGCTGCGGCCCGCCGATGATGGCGGCTGGCGCCTGCACTACGACCCGGCGATCGCGATCCCGTTCCAGACCTCGACGCCCGAGTCGGCCGCCGCCTTCCAGGCTTCGCTGTGGGCCGCCTACGACGCGGTGAGGTGCCCGACCCTGCTGCTGCGCGGTGCCGACTCCGACCTGCTGACCCCCGGGCATGCGCAAGAGATGACGCGGCGCGGCCCGCGCGCCCGGCTGCTCCA
The DNA here is from genome assembly GCA_025352345.1 of Burkholderiales bacterium. Taxonomy (GTDB): domain Bacteria; phylum Pseudomonadota; class Gammaproteobacteria; order Burkholderiales; family Burkholderiaceae_C; genus PBB1. The sequence goes on from JANXTP010000107.1 coordinate 364, forward strand.
GTTCGCGGGCGTCGGCCACGCGCCAACCCTGATTGCCGATGACCAGGTGCAGCAGGTGCGGGAGTTCCTGCTCGCAGCATGAAGACCGGCGTTTCGTCTGCGCGTGCGAACGCGGCGACCATCGTTGCGCTGACCGATGCGGACCCGGCCGATCGGTCGGTGGAGGCTGCTGCGTCCGGCGACCACACTGCGCAGGTGCAGCGCGCCCGCGCGTTCGCCGAGCCCTTGCTGGCGGGCCAGCCGCTGGACACCGGAGAAGACGCACTCGAACACGCGGACGGGGTCGCCGTCATTCTTGAAGGCATCGGTGCGGCGCCATCGATGCGGGCAGCCGCCTACCTGGTCTATGCCGGTGACTACCTGCAAAAGCCCGAAGAGGTCGTGACCAAGGCCTTCGGGGCGTCGCACGCCAGCCTGGTGATGCACACCCGCAAGCTGGTGCAGATCCAGCGCGCGGCCCGCGAAGCGCAATTCGACGATGAACAACGCGGCGTCGAACAACGGGCCAAGCAGACCGAGCGGGTGCGCAAGATGCTGCTGGCCTTCTCGCGCGACCTGCGGGTGGTGCTGCTGCGGCTGGCCTCGCGCCTGCAGACGCTGCGCTACTTCGCGGCCCACAAGCAGCCGTGTCCGGAAGCGCTGGCGCGCGAGTCGATGCAGGTGTTCGCGCCGCTCGCCAACCGGCTGGGCATCTGGCAGATCAAGTGGGAAATTGAAGACTTGGCCTTCCGCTTCCTGCAGCCCGCCCAGTACAAGACCGTGGCGCGGCTGCTGGATGAAAAACGCATCGAGCGCGAGCAGCAGGTGGAAGCCTTCCGCCTGCGGCTTGCCGATCAGCTGCATGCGCATGGCATCGCCGCCCTGGTGCAGGGCCGGCCGAAGCACCTGTACAGCATCTGGAAGAAGATGCAGGGCAAGAGCCTGGGCTTCGACCGCGTGCTCGATGTGCGTGCGCTGCGCGTCATCGTCGCTGACGTGCCGGCCTGTTATGCCGCGCTGGGCCTGGTGCACGAGCTGCTGCCGCCGGTGGCTGACGAGTTCGATGACTACATCGCGCGGCCCAAGCCGAACGGCTACCAGTCGCTGCACACGGTGGTGCAGGACGATGCCGCGCGGCCGGTCGAGGTGCAGATCCGCACGCGGGCGATGCACGAGCACGCCGAACACGGCGTGGCCGCCCATTGGGCCTACAAGGAGGCAGGCGTCAAGGGGTACGCGGGATCGGTGGCGGCCGATTCCGATTTCGATGCGCAGCTGGCCGAGGCGCGCAAGAGCGTGTTGCGCCAGTTGCTCGCCTGGGAACGTGACTTCATCGGGCAGGAGCAAGCGGCCGATGCGCAAGCTTCTGCCGACGCTGGCGCCGCCTTCGACGACCGCATCTACGTCTTCACGCCGCAGGCCGCCATCGTCGAACTGACGGCCGGCGCGACGCCGATCGATTTTGCGTATGCGGTGCACACCGACCTGGGTCACCGCTGCCGCGGCGCCAAGATCGACGGTGCGATGGTGCCGCTGAACACCGCGTTGAAGAACGGCCAGACGGTCGAGGTCACATCGGTGAAAGAAGGCGGCCCGTCGATGGACTGGCTGAACGCCGACCTGGGCTATCTGCAGAGCCCGCGCTCCAAGGCCAAGGTGCGCGCCTGGTTCAACGCGCGGGCGCAGGCCGAGACCATCGCGCGCGGCCGCGAGGCGGTTGAAAAGCTGTTGCAGCGCATCGGCAAAACCGCCGTAAAGCACGGCGACCTGGCCGCGCAGCTGGGCTTTCGCCAGGCCGATGCACTGTTCGAGGTGGTCGGCAAGGACGAGTTCTCGCTGCGCACGATCGAGACGCTGCTGAAGCCGCCGGAGCCGCTGCCCTCGGTCGATGAGGTGATCGCGCTGCGCAAGGCCCGGCCCGACAGCGAGTCGCCGAAGGGCGGTGTGCTGGTGGTGGGTGTGGAGTCGCTGCTGACGACCTTGTCGCGCTGCTGCCGCCCCGCGCCGCCGGACGCGATCGGCGGCTACGTCACACGCGGCAAGGGCGTGGCCATCCACCGCAGTGGCTGCAGCAACTTCAAGCAGATGGCGCAGCGCCTGCCCGAACGGGTGATCAGCGTCGCCTGGGGTGCGCCGCGCGGTGGCAAGGATGCGCTGTACCCGGTCGATGTGGTGGTGGAAGCGGCCGACCGCCACGGGCTGTTGCGCGACATTTCCGAAGTGTTCTCGAAGGACCGGATGAACGTCACCGGCGTGAAAACGCAGTCGCTGCGCGACGGCGGCGACGGCACCGCGTTCATGACCTTCACCGTCGAGGTGGCCGACGCCGCGAAGCTGGCCCAAGTTCTGGGCGTGGTCGGTCAGATCAATGGCGTGCGGGCGGTCCGGCGCAAATAGCGTGGCATGGCCGTGGCGAAGATTGGCGGGGCGCCCCCCCGCTTTTTCGGGCATCGATCGCCGCGGAGGTCACGAAAATCGAAGGCCCATGGACGCTACGCACATCCACGATCTGGTCGCCCGGGTGCTGATTGAGCACCACCGCCATCGACTGGCTTCCCGCATCGCTGCCCCGCCGGTCAGCGGCGTGCGACCTGATTTTGGGCTGCCGTTCTGGCGGCGACCGCGCAGCGCGGTCGCCGTGCTGGTCCTGTCGACCTGTGCGGCGATGGCGACCACCAGCACCCCGCACACGCCCGATGCCTCGTCGTCTGATCTGACAGCGATGCCGCTGCTGAACCTGCTGCCGGCTCACACGCGACCCCACATCCGGCCGGTGCTCAGCGAGGAGGTTCGCCTGGCGGCGCTGGAACAGGGCAAGCGGCTGCGCTCGATGGAGCCCGGCGCGGTAATGCCCCCGGTGCCAGCAGCGCGGACTTTTGAACTTGCGTTGGCGAAAACCACGGTGACACCCAAGGCGCCTGCCGATGGTGCCGCTGTCTACGCCCTGGTGACCGACATCACCCACACGCGCGTCGCCTCCGAGTTGCGACAGCAGCTGATGGGTTCCAGCGCCACGGTCGGCGATCTGCCTGGCACGCCGCGCACCGAGCTGATGCAGGTCAGCGCCGGCTGGCGCGCGGTGGTGTGGCCGTTTGCCACCGAGAGCGAGGCCGACAAGGCCCGCCGCATGCTCGCCGAGCGCGGCATTCGCACGGAGCTGCTGAAGTTCTGAGCCCACGGCAGCCCTGAGGGCTGATATAGTTGTCGGCTCTTCAGGCGCGTAGCTCAGCTGGTTAGAGCACCACCTTGACATGGTGGGGGTCGATGGTTCGAGTCCATTCGCGCCTACCAAATTCGGTAGGAAGATCAAGCACCTGGCGGCAGCGTCAGGTGCTTTTTTCTTGAGCTCCCCGCGGCAGGGCCAAGCAGCGGTGACCTATGGCTCGGCCCGATTCAGAGCGTCGGTTGAACCGGCACTCAACAGACCATGGCTTTGGAGTGGCGTGTGCAAGGTGTTGCGCGCGATGCCAAGCACCCGTTATCTCTGGATGGCCAGTTGCGGGTGCTCCGAAATGCCGGGTGCGCGTCACCATTCTCCTGCAGAGCCGGGAGCACGTGGGCCGTGATCTGCTCGAAGCACCTGGCCCCGTTCGTGTGTCTTTGCTGCATGGACGCTGACCATCGCAGACTTGCACATCGGCAACCGTCCTCCCCATGTGCCACTTGGCGCACGCCGATACCCACTTCAGGAACCGTCAGTCGGTTGCTCGGCCCGGCAGCCCCGGACGCCATGCCGACGGCTCCACCACCGCCACCTTCCGAAGCGCCGGACGTGCGAACCAGTCGCCTTGCATCAGTCGGATGCCGGCGTCGAAGAGCAGGTCGCGCTCGGCGGCCGTCTCGATGCCCTGGGCGATCACCTGAATGGCCAGGTCATCGCACAAGCGCACGAGACCCCGGACGATGGCCTGCCGCGAACGGCTGTCGCCGAGGTGATGCGCGAAGGCGAGGTCGAGCTTGATGAGGTCGGGCTGAAAGTCAGCCAGCAGCTTCAGTCCCGCGAAACCGCCACCGAAGTTGTCGATCGCGGTCTTGAAGCCGCAGCGCCGGCCTTCGCGAAGGATGTCCAGGGCCCGGCCACTGTCCTCGACACCATGGCTTTCGGGTACCGCGCAGACGATCCGTTCTGCCGGCAGCCGGTGCAGCCGCGCGGCGTCGAGGATCGTGTGCACGCACAGCGCCGGGGGTTCGACGGCACTGGGTTGGCAGCCGATGAAGACCAACTGCTCGATAGCGAGCTGGGCGGCGCCCTTGACCGCCAGGCTGCGGCAAGCGTGGTCGAAGCGGCGCCGGTTCAGATCGGTCACCTGGGACAGCACCGTGATCGCGTCCTCGCCCTGTGGTCCGCGCAGCAACACGTCATGCGCAAACGTCGTGCGGGAGCCGACATCGATGATCAGTTGATAGGCCTGCTCGAATTCAATGTCGAGCGGCTGTGCGTCGCCGCGGTCGCTGTTCAAGGGAGTGCGGCTTCGATCAGCGGCACGACGATCGCCCATTCGTGCTCCAGGGCGGTGACGCCCGCGTCGATGGCCGCCACGTCGATGGTCCGGCTCGCGTTCTCGACGTCGGCGCAGAGATCGCCCAGGCGCAGAGCGCCCACCGAGCGCGACGAGGACTTGAGCTTGTGGGCGCTCGTGCCGGCTTGCGTGGCTTGGTGGGCGTTGACCGCCTGGCGCATCGCGGCCATCAGCCGCTGCGCCGAGGCAAGGTAGTCGGTCAGGAACTCGGTGGTGGTGGCTGCATCGTCGCCCACCAGATCGGCCAGCACCGAGACATCGAACGACGCCAGTTCATGCGACACCGCAACGACTGGCGCCGTGGATGACGGCAACGATTCGATGGCAGCAGGCATCCAGCGCTGCAGGCAGGCTTGCAGAAGGTGCAGGCGGATCGGCTTGGTCAGGTAATCGTCCATGCCCGCGGCGCGGCACAGCTCGGCCTCGCCCTTGATGGCATTGGCCGTCAGCGCCAGGATCGGCATGCGCACGCCGCCCGTCTCTTCGCGGCGTATCGCCTGCGCCAGCTCGTGGCCGTCGAGGCCTGGCATGTGCAGGTCGGACAGCAGCAGCGCGTAGGGGCCGTCGCGCCACAGGCGCAGCGCCTCGGCGCCGTCGTCGGCCAGTTCGGCTGCGAACCCCATCAGCCCAAGCTGGCGAACGATCACCTTCTGGTTGATCTTGTCGTCCTCGGCGACCAGGATCAGCTGGCCCTGGCGCCGTGCCTCGGCGACGCTGGGGGGCGGGCGCCGGCGAAGCGGCGCCGCGTCGTCGTCCTCGTCCGAGCGGACGATCTCCGGCGAGGCATGACCAGCGGCCACCGCCACGCCGCGCAGCAGCGCCGCGCGCGTCAGCGCATCCGCGTCGATGGCCACCCATCCCAACGCAGTCAGCGCGGTGGCCGGCATGCCAGCGGGCAGCAGCACGACATGGCGTGCGCCCGGCGCAGGCTCGAATGCTTCGCGCGTGGCATCCGCGTCAAAGGCCGTGCCGGCCTGGTGCAGCACCACCGACAGCTGCGCTGCCTGCGCGTGCTGCACGGCTGCCTGCAGGCCGTCGGCGATGCAGACCTTTGCGCCCGCATGCGCCAGCAGGCGGCCCAGGTCGTCTGCGCGCCGCTGCGGGTCGGCCACCAGAATGCAGTCCAGCCCATCGAGAGCGCGGAGCGGCTCCTGCGCTTTGGCATCCACGGGCTCGAGGTCGAGGCTGACCGTGAAGGTCGTGCCGCGTCCCACGGCGCTGTCCACGTCGATTGCACCGCCCATCAGGCTCACCAGCCGCTTGCAGATCGCCAGGCCCAGGCCGGTGCCGCCGAAGCGGCGCGTCGTCGAGGCTTCGGCCTGCGTGAACGGTGTGAACAGCGCCGCCACGGCTTGTGGCGTCATGCCGACGCCGGTGTCCGAGACACTGAGTTTCAGGCGACCCGGCGCAGCGCCGAGCTCGGCACGCACCGACACGCCGCCCTGCCCGGTGGCCTCCTCGCCGCTGAACTTGATGGCATTGCTGAGCAGGTTGTCGAGCACCTGGCGCAGTCGCGTCGGGTCGCCCCACACCTTGGCGGGCAGCTGCGGATCGATGAAGACATGCAGCGGCACCGCCTTCGCCCGGGCCGCCGTCACGAACAGTGCGCAGGCGTCCTCGACCAGCTGCGGCAGGTCCAGCGCCACGCGCTCGAGCTCCATGTAGCCGGCTTCGATCTTCGAGAAGTCCAGGATGTCGTCGATGATGCGCAGCAGCGAGAAGGCCGAGCTGCGGATCGTCTGCATGGCATCGGCACGCACCTGCGGCGAGTCGTCCAGCGCCAGCACCTCGAGCATGCCGACCATGCCATTCATCGGCGTGCGGATCTCGTGGCTCATCGTGGCCAGAAACGCCGACTTCGCGCGGCTGGACTGTTCGGCGCCATCCCGTGCCAGCGACAAGGCCTCGTTGGACGCCTGCAGCGCCAGCGTGCGCTCCTCCACGCGGCTCGCCAGCGAGGCCTGTACCTCACGCAGTTGCTGATCGGCGAGCTTGATGTCCGTGATGTCGTAAGCCACGCCCACCACCCGAGCCGGGCGGCCGGGGCTGGCGTGCTGCACCCGCGCCAGCACCTTCAGGAGGGCCGCTTGGCCATCTGGGCGCCTGATTTTCACTTCGACATTGCTGCCGTCCCGGCCGTGCAACAGTTCAGTGAGTTCCTGGGTGCAACGGCGGCGTTCGTCGGCATCCAGGGCCTGGCTCCAAATCTGCCGCGGGTCCGCGCTGCTTTGCGGACCGTGGCCGAAGAGCAGGTACATCCGGGCGTCCCAGGTGAACGCCCCTTGACCGGATTCGAGCTCCCAGACGCCGATGCCCGCCCCCTCGGTGGCCAGCGCGTAGCGCTCTTTGGCGCGCAGCAGTTCGGCCGCGGCCTGCTCGCGCTCCGCCAACAGGGCCTCGGTCTCGCGCAGTGCGCTGGCGAGCTGGCGACGGCTTTCGGTGATGTCGGTCACGTCGTGAGCGATCACGTACAGGCCGCGCACCTCGCCGTCGGCGATGTCGGGCAGGTAATGGACCTGCAGTTGCCGCGTGTGCGAGCCGTCGATTGCAGGGCTGGCGCGTTCGAAGACCTGCGCCTGGCCGCGCAGCGCAGCCTCCATGTGGGGCAGGCTGTCCTGGTAAACCGACTCGCCCAAAATCACGCTCATGTGCTGGCCCTGCTGGGCTCCCGCCTCAAGGCCGTACCAGACCGCGCTCTGCCGGTTGGCAAAGCGGCAGACCAGTTGCCGGTCGAGGTAGCCGATCGCCGACGGGATCGAGTCGAGGATGACCATCAGGTCGCGCCGCGATGACGCCAGCGAGGCCGTGCGCTCTTGCACCTGGCGCTCCAGGCTGGCGTTGAGTTCACGCATTTCGGCCTCTGCGCGCTTGGCCTGGCTGATGTCGCGCATCGTCTTGCACAGGCCGAGACGGCGCCCGCCGGCCCCTGCGATCGGCGCGGCGGTCACCGACACGTCGATCAGGCTGCCGTCGCGCCGCTGCCGCGTGGTGTCGAACGCCGACACCACTTCGCCGCGCGCGATTGCGCTGCGAACGGCGCTGTCTTCGTGCTGCCGATCCGGGGGCAGCAGCAACTGGGCCAAGGTAGCGCCGATCGCCTCGTCGGCGCTGTAGCCGAACAGTCGCTCGGCACCCGGGTTCCAGTCGGTGACGATGCCGTCCAGCGACTCGCCGATGATGGCGTCGTTGGAACTGGCCATGATCGCGGCGCGGCGCGAATGCTCGGCCTGCGCCAGCTGCGCGCGTTGCGAGCCCTGAACGAAGAGATAGGTCAACAGCGCCAGCAAGGCGGCAATGCTGGCACCCATGGCAGCCTGGCTCAGCGGATTGACGGCGTTCAGTTCGACCGCAAAGCCAGGCGTCGGACGCAACTTGGCCTCCCAGAGTCGGCCGAAGACCGGGATCGGGATGTGCCGCACCAGCGCGTCGGCGTCCAGCTCGTTGGTAGCGCCCGCGCCGTGGCTTTCAAAGAGCGGCAGGTCGGCGCCGTCCGTGCGGTCTTTGAGCACGATCGACAGCATGCCGTTGGTGGGCACGATGTCACGCAGCACCTCGTCGAGGACCAGCGGCGCGAAGGCCCAGCCCATGGCCGAGGCCTCGCGCTCTTGCACCGTGGCCGGTGTGGCGCCCTGCGGGTACACCGGCAGCAACAGCAGCACCGAGCGCAACGAGTGCCCACTGGCCTGCAGCTCGGTGCTCGGGCTGGTCAAGGTGGCGGCACCGCTGCGCATCGCCTGCACGGCGGCGTTGTGGCGGTCCGGCTCGGAGGCCACGTCCAATCCGATCATCTGGCGGTTGCGATCCTGCGGCTCGATGTACTGAACGACGAAGCGTTCAGCCGCGCGCGGCGCCAGTGGGCGAATGGCAAAGTCAGGTGCCCCATCGCGACGGGCGGCCGCGACGAAGGCGGTTTCCCGTTCGGGTGCCACACGCCGGATCAGGCCCATGCCCAGGGCGCCGGGAAATTCTCGGTCGAGGTCACGCGATCGGCTGTAGACGCGGAAGCGCTCGCGGTCGGGCTGGTCAGCGCCGGCACTCAGCACGGCGCCGCGCGCGCCACGCAGGCCGTACTGGTAGGTCTGCATGCGCGCGCCCACCTGGGCGGCCGTGCGCTGGGCCAAGGCGTCGAAGCGGCGGCTCGCCTCCTCGGTGCTGTGCTGGGTCTGCCAGTGGGCTGCCACGCCGGTCAGTGCCAGACCGGCGGCAAACACCACGGCGGCCGCCAGGGTCGGCGTCTGCCAATTCATCGCATGTCCCTCAAGGATGTCTCACGGGGCCACGGCCTCGGCACCGTGCAAACAAGCGCGCACCTTGGTGATCAAGGTCTCGCGGTTGAAAGGCTTGACCAGGAAACCGGCGGCGCCGGCCTGCATGCTTCTGACGACCACTTCCCGGGCCCCGTGGCCGGTGACCATGAGCACCGGGATGGAGGCGAAGCGCGCCACGTCCTTGATCCGGCACACGGCTTCCACGCCGTCGATGCCGGGCAGGTCCAAATCCATCAGGATCAGATCCGGCCGCCGCTGGTCCAGGCCGGCCAGGGCCTCGGTGGCATGCAGCGCGAAGCTCAATTCCACCGGCTCGTCCTGCATCAGCTTGCGCAGCAGCTTGTGCTGGAACTCGTCGTCGTCGACCAGCAGCACCAGCGGGCGCACCCGCTCGGCCAGGGTCTGCAGGGTGCGCGCACTGTCGAGTGGCGGCGCCAGGTCTTGTGGCAGTGCCGCAGGCTGCTGCAACAGCGATTCCAGCATCGCCAGCCGCCGTGCCTGGGCGGCGAATTCGCTCACGGTCGGCGGGTCCGTCGCGGCGGCTGACAGTCGCCGCAGCGCGTGGTGCACCGCCATCGGCAGGCGCGGCGCATCGTGGGTCAGCGGCCAGAACAGCACGTAGTCGTCGAAGTAATCCTTCTTGCACAACTCGTAGACGCGCTGCAGGTCGTCCTTGTTGCACAGGATCACCGTGCGGTGCGGCACGGCGTGCGCCTGCGTGCTGCGGCGGTACAGGCCCAGGCAGTAGCGCTCGGCGTCCTGCAGCGCGTTGAAGGCCAGCACCAGCACGTCCGGGCGCGTGGCCTCGAAGTCCTCGACCGCGCGGTCGAAGTGGGTCGAGGTCACCACCTGGTTGAATTCATCGCGCAGGAGCTTGCTGACGAGATCGGCATCCGCGACCCTGTTGCTGGCGACCAGAATGCGCGGGTCTGTGCTCATGCGCCAGCCTCGGCCATACCGTCCTCGGAAGCTGCAGGCAACCCTTGCACCAAGGTACCGGCACGCCGCTGCCAGTCGGCATACCAGGTCGGCAACGCGGCCCCCGGCATCGGCCGGGCGATGAAGTAACCCTGCGCTACATCACAGCCGTGCGCGCGCAGGAAGTCCCAGTCGGCCTGCTCCTCGATGCCTTCGGCGACCGACTTCATGCCGAGCTGATGCGCCATGGTCAGCGTGCCCTGCACAATGGCTGCCAGCGAGGCGTCGGCGGCCACGCCGTGGACAAAACTGCGGTCCAGTTTGATCTCGTCGAAGGGCATGTCACGCAACTGCGCCAGCGATGAGTGCCCGGTGCCGAAGTCGTCGATCGACAGGCCCACGCCCTTCAAGCGCAGGCGGGTCACGATGTCCAGCGGCACCCGCGTGTCCTGCGTCATCAGCCGACTTTCGGTCACTTCCAGCACCAGCCGATTCAGCGCCACGTCGGCCTCGCAGGCCAGGCCGACGACGACCTCGGGGAAATTCAGCGCAGCCAGGTTGTCCATGGAAATGTTGACGGCGAGCTGCAGATCCAGACCCGCTTCGCGCCACTGCTGCGCCTGGCGCAGGCCAGCGGCCAGCACGGCGCGCGTCAGCCCGTCCATCAGATCGTGCTCTTCGGCCACGCCGATGAAGCGATCCGGGTAGACCAGCCCGGCCTGCGGGTGTTGCCAGCGCACCAGCGCCTCGACCCCGACCAGCGCGCCGGTACGCAGGTCGACCTGGGGTTGGTAGTGATTCACCAACTGTCCGCCAGTGATCGCGGCCGCGATGTCCGCGGGCGGGAACGCCACCTGGCCGGTGCCGGGCGCCGCGCCGCGCTGGGTGGCGCGGCGCGCCAGCACCTTCCGTAAGCGATCGATCGACACCGGCTGGTGCAGCGTGCCGAGCAGGTCGATCTGGTGGGCCTGGGCCAGCCTGCGCGCCGTTTGCAGGATGCGACCGTCCTCACCACTGACCAGCACGAGGCCGCCGCGGTAGCCGATGCGGCCCAGGTGGCGCATGAACTCGACGCCATCCATGTCTGGCATCTGCAGGTCACAAAACACGAGGTCGAAGGCTTCGGGTTGGGCTTCCAGCAGGTCGACGGCGTCACGCGCTCGGACACACAGACTCACGTCGCCGTGGCCGACGTTTTGCATTTGCCGCTGCAATAGCTTCAGCGCGAAGTCGTCGTCGTCGATGAGCAGCGTTTTCATGCCGGGGCTCCTGTTGACTGCAAGTGTTCAGCTTCCAGCAGCCAGCGCGCGAGTCGCGCTTCAACCGCCTGCTCCATGGCGTCGAACCGGCGCATGACCAGTTCGACCTCGCTCTGTGCGCCTGTGGCGCAAGCGCGTTCGAGCTCGGCGCAAAGGTCGCCCAGGGCCTGCGCGCCGACCGTGCGCGCGTTGGATTTGAGATTGTGTGCAGCGAAGCCGAGCCGCGACAGGTCACGGACTGCGAAGGCGGCCCGTAAATCATCTGCCAGGCGCCGGGCCGAGACATGGAACTTGGCCATGAACTCGTGCAGCGTTGCCGGGTCGCTGCCGATCAGACCCGCGAGCACCGCCACATCGATGGCACCTGCGCCCCCCGGCCGGGGCGGGAAGCTCGTCGAGTTCGCCCGCCACCGTGTCGGCGCGTTCGTGCGGCAGCCACTTTTCGAGCGCCGCCTCGAGCACTTGAAGCCGCACGGGTTTGGTCAGGCAATCGTCCATGCCCGCGAGCTCGGTGAGCAGGGCCTCGTCGCGCAAGGCGCTGGCAGTGAGTGCCAGGATCGGCATGCGCTCCGCGGCGAGCAGGCCCTGCTCGGCCTCCTCGCGCCGGATGGCCTTCGCCAGGCTGCAGCCGTCCATCACAGGCATGTGCAGGTCGGTCAGCAGCAGGGCGTAATCTTTGGAGTGCCACAGGCGCAGTGCCTCCAGAGGCCGTCGACGGCCAATTCCGCCGTGATGCCGAGCAACTGGAGCTGCCGCAAGATGACCTTGCGGTTGATCTCGTCGTTCTCCGCGACGAGGATCAGTTGGCCCCGGGCCCGAGCCTCGGCCACCGTGGGTGCGGTCGTCGCGGCCGGTGCTGGGGCGTCGCTGTGCGAGAGCGTCTTGGGCGACACTCGGCCCGCCGCCACCGCCACGGCCCGCAGCAGCGCGGCGCGCTTCAGGCAACTGGCGTCGAGTGCCACCGTGTCGGCGGCCGCCGTCGCCGCCTGCCCACGCGAGCGATGCAGCACCAGATGGCGCGCTTGCGGCACACCGGCGAATGCCGCTTGCACCCGCTGCGGCGTCGCGCTGCACGCGGGCGCCGCCATGGGTCAGGTAGCTCGTCAGGTCGGCCGCGGGCACGTTCGAGCCGATGACGATGCAGTCCAGTCCCTCGACATCGGTGAGGTGCTGCGTCGTGGCGTCTTCGATCGCCTCCACCGCCTCGACAGGCAGACTGACGGTGAACGTCGAGCCCTCGCCCAGCGTGCTGCAAACGGCCAGTTCACCGTCCATCAGCGCCACCAGCCGCTTGCAAATGGTCAGGCCCAGGCCGGTACCGCCGAAATGCCGCGTGGTGGACATCTCGGCCTGGGTGAAGGCCGTGAACAAGTGCGCCAGGGTGTCGGGCGCCATGCCGATGCCGTTGTCGCCGACCTGCAGCGCGAGTCGGGGCGCTGCGCCGGGCAGCAGCTCCACGCGGATCGACACGCGGCCGTGCTGCTCGGCACGCCCGCCACTGAACTTGATGGCATTGCCCACCAGGTTGCACAGCACCTGGCGCAGCCGTGTCGCGTCGGACCACACCTGCTGCGGCACCTGCGGGTCGATGAACAGGTCGAGCGCCACGTCCTTGTCGAAGGCCAGCGGCAGGAAGCTGTCGCAGACGCTCTCGACCAGGTCGGACAGCGGCACCGGGGCGCGTTCGAGCGCCAGCCGGCCGGCCTCGATCTTGGAGAAGTCCAGGATGTCGTCGATGATGCGCAGCAGCGAGAAAGCCGAGGTCTGGATGGTCCTTACGGCATCGGCGTGCGGATCTCGTGGCTCATGGTCGCCAGGAAGGCACTCTTGGCGCGGGTGGCGGCCTCGGCCGCGTCGCGCGCCCGCACCAGCTCGGCGGCTTGCAGTTTGAGCAGTGCACCTTGCGCTGTCAGGTCGGCCGTGCGCTCCAGCACTCGCCTTTCCAAGCGCGCGTTCGATGCCCGCAAGTGCTGTTGTGTGCGCAGCATGTCGACTCTGCGCCTGAACAGGGAGAAGCCCACGACGCCCAGGAGGGCCAAGCCCATGGCGATCAGGTACGCCTTCAGATCACGCCAGGTGATCTTGCGCTCTTCGTAGGCGCCGAACCATTTCTCGCGCAAGTCGGCGAAGGTGCTGGTGGCCTTGACCAGCGCCAGACCTTCGTTGATGGTGCCGAGCAGGTCAGACTCCTGCTTGCGCACGGCAAACGAAAATTTCTGGTCGATGCCCACCGCCGCGTCCAGCGCGCTGATGCCGGACAGCTTCAGCTGATGCAAGGCCATCAGCCCGGTGAGCTTGCTGACCAGCATGGCGTCATGCCGGCCCGACGCCAGCAGCCTGAGGCCGGCCGCCGCGTCATCGACGGTGACCACCTTCCAGCCGCGGGACACCGCGTAGGCATCGAGCAGGTCGGCATTGACGACGATGACGGATTTGCCGGCGAGATCGGCTTCCGCCCGGATACCCGACTCCCCCTTGCGCACGAAGATGGCCGCTTTGACGACCGTGTGCGGAACGGTGAACTCCGCGAACTGGCGCCGTTCCGCGGACTGCGCGAGGTTGATCATGACGTCGATCTTGCCGGCCTTGAATTCCTCGAGCAGCTGGCCGAAGGGCGCGACGCGAATCGTGTAGTTCAACCCGCTTTCGCGCGCCACAGGTCGACCGTGAAGCCGCCGGCCGTGGCGTCGGTCTGGCCGACGGAAAACGGCGGGTAGTCCTGCTCGCTGCCCACGACCAGCGTGCGGCCCGTGCTGTCGTTGGCCATGGCCACGCCACTGCCGGCCGCCCCGACGGCGCCGATGAGCAAGGCGCCCAGCAAACGCTTGACGAGCGCTGCGGCGCGGCGCGCCAGGCCGGCCGGGGGCGAGGCTGGCGGCAGGTCGAAGGCAGGTCGAAGGCAGGTCGAAGGCAGTGCGATGATCCATCGGATCACTGTAGGCAGCCCTGGGCGTGCCGCACAGCGGGAAAAGGCTTCGGTCCATGTCCGCCATCGCGGAAAACCCGTGTCGGTAGATTTACCGACAGCAGGCTTGACGGACGACAGGCGCGTGGGTCAGTCGACCAGGCCGTTCTGCAGCGCGTAGCGCGCCAGCTCCACGTTGCTCTGCAGCCCCAGCTTGTCGGACACCCGGGTGCGGTAGGTGGCGATGGTCTTCTCGCTGAGCAGCAGCGTGGCGGCGATGTCCTTCACCGTCCGGCCCACGGCCACCAGGCGCAGCACCTCGAGCTCGCGCGGCGACAGGGCCTCGTGCGGGGCCGGCATCGGCGGGCTGCCGAGCGTGGTCGCCAGGTGCTCCGCCAATGCGGTGCTCACATACTTGCCACCGGCCAGCACGCGCCGTACCGCGAGAAACATCTCCTCGGCGACGCTGGTCTTGGTGAGGTAGCCATCGGCGCCGAGCTTGAAGGCGCGCATGGCGAACTCTTGCTCGGGATAGACGCTGAGCACCAACACCGCCGTTTGCGGACACAGCTGGCGCGCCCGCTCCAGCAATTCGAGGCCGCTGCCGCCGGGCAGGTTGATGTTGAGCAGCATCAGGTCCCACGTTCTGCGCGCCAGCGCTTCGCGCGCCGCCGGCCTCGCCGAATTTGGCGTCCGGGTAGCCTTCGGTCAGCAGCTGGCGCAGGCCGCGGCGCACCAGCTCGTGGTCATCGACGAGCAGGATGCGGATCACGCGTTGACCCCGCGCAACGGCACCTGCACCGCCACCACGGTGCCGCGCGGCGACGCCGCGTCGAAGCGCACCGAGCCGCCGCAGTGCAGCGCCCGTTCGCGCATGCCCAGCAAGCCCAGTGAGCGCTGCGCCGCGGCCACCTCGGCATCGATACCGACACCGTCGTCCTCGACTTTCAACTGCACGCAACCGTCCTGCACACCCAGGTGCAAACGGACCTGCGTCGCGCGCGCATGCCGCGCCACGTTGGTCAGTGCCTCCTGGCAGATGTAGAACAGGTCGTCGGCGACGCCAGACGGCAGCGCCGGCAGGTCGTCGGTGACCTCCAGCGCGCAAGCCACGCCGCTGCGCTGCTGGAACTGCCGCGCGCGCTGCGCCAGTGCGGCGGCCAGCCCGAGGTGATCGAGCGCACCCGGTCGCAACTCGGACGCGAGCCGCTGCACGACGGCGATGGTCTGGTCGATCAGCACCGAGGCCTCGATGGTGCGGTCGAGCAAGGCGTTCGGCTTCAGGTCGATCTCGGGCTCCGACAGCCGGCGCTCGAGCCAGCTCAGGTCCAGCTTCAGGCCGGTGAGCATCTGACCGAGTTCGTCGTGGATCTGGCGCGAGACCCGCGCCCGCTCGTCTTCCTGCGCACTTTGCAGGCGCTGCACCAGCGCGCGCAAGGCAGCGCGCGAGTCGAGCACGTCCTGCGCGGCGCGCCGCCGCTCGGTCACGTCGTGGGCCAGCACCACGCGCGCCGGTCGACCCTCGAAGTCGATCGTCTGCGCAATGGTCTCGATGTCGATCAGCCGGCCGTCCTTCAGGCGGTGGCGCCACAGCGAACTGTTCTGTTCGTCTTCCACGCCTTCGGCGACCTCGGCCAGCGCCGGCATGTCTTCGGGGACGAGCAGGTCGTTGAGCGTCATGCCCAGAAACTCGTCGCGCGGGTAGCCGTAGCGCCCGACGGCGGCGTCGTTGATGGCCAGAAAGCGCAGCGTGGCCGGGTCGTAGATCCACATCGGGTGCGGGTTGGCCTCGAACAGCTGGCGGTAGCGCTCGGCGGCCTCGCGCACCGCGGCCTCGGCGTGCTTGCGCGCAGTGATGTCCTGGAAGGTGCCGGTCAGGTGGCCGACCTGTCCTTCGAGGTCGGAGACGGCCTCGGTGCGCGCGATGATGTGGCGCTCGCTGCCGTCGGGGCGCACGACGCGAAACTCGAACTCGGCGACCACACCGTCGCCAAAGGCAGCGGCGATCTGTTCGCTTATCGCCGTGCGGTCGTCGGGATGGATCAGCGCCTGCAGCCGCTCGGCCGAAGGCACGAACTCCTGCGGTGAGGCCCCATGGATGCGGTACATCTCGTCCGACCAGACGATGCGACCGCTGCGTTCCTGCCGCCAGCTGCCCAGATGGGCGATGCGCTGCGCTTCAGCCA